>JAFXMJ010000323.1 GCA_017530465.1 Bacteroidales bacterium | reverse complement strand
CGCGTCAACTTTTGGAAGACACCATCAACCTCTGCAAAGACAAAGTGGCGCGTGCCTTCGACGACTATCATTTTGAAGCGTCGTCAATATTGGAATTCAACGACGAAAACTCAATGCGTTGCGCAATAACGTTGGCTTATTACGCCGCCAAACCTTTTTACAAGATTTTTCACGAACTGCCCACGGGCAAAGGTTTTGCCGATATGGTTTTCATTCCGTTGCCCAAGTCGCCGCGCCCTGCCATAGTCGTCGAACTCAAATACGACAAGACCGCCGACTCCGCCATCTCTCAAATCAAACGCAAAAACTATCCCAAGAGCCTCCAAGGTTTTTCCAAACGCATCGTGCTATGCAGCATCAATTACAACAAAGAAACTTCTAAGCACGAAGTGGAGATGGAGGAGATTGAAGGAGAGGTTATGGAGGCGGAGATATAGATTCCCTTTTTGCACCGTTGATAGAGTTTTTTCTGAGTCAATTTTCAATCGCTTTTTTTGCTATATTTTGGCATTGAACTTTGATTATCACCCCGCCGTCGCTCAAACAAAATTGGCAGACTACAATCGACCTGTTTGACATCAATTCCAAGGACAAGATAAGTCAGAAAATTCAGTTTGTAACCACAGGCAGCATTGGCAACTATGATGACGAATTCGATTACGACGACAATAATATTGCCGCCGGCATCAGCACCACGGATTTTGGTTTTATAATGATTGACGAAAGCCACAATTTTCGCAATTCAGAAACTCAGAAATACGCCGCCTTGGACACTCTGATTGACAAGATAAAAACCACCACAGGCTCCACGCCTTTCGTCGGATTGCTGTCCGCAACGCCGCAAAACAACTCGCCGAGAGACTTGAAAAACCAAATTTACCTTTTCCAACGTCAGAGGCAAAAAACCAACTTCCCCGTGGATGGCGGCAAATTGGATTCGTTTTTCTCAGAAAAAGAAAAAGAGTTCGACACCTGCCGCAAAGCGTTGGCAGCGGCAGACAAGACGCCCGGTCAAAACTCCGAGCAAACCAAGCAACTTCTTAGAAATCGACTCAAAGGCATTTCGCAAGAAATCCGCAAAAAAGTGCTCGACTTTATTGTGGTAAGGCGCACAAGGACAGACCTGAAAAAGTTTTATCCCGAGGATTCAAAGGATTTAAAATTCCCGCAGGTGATGCCGCCGGTGACATTCAAATACAAGATGGGCACAAAACTCGCCCAACTCTTTGCGGAAACGGTAGAGTGCATCGCCGCGCCTATCGAAAACCTACAAACCGACGAAAACCACATCGGATATTACCGCTATTGCGCAATTGCGTTCCTCAAAGACGGCAAAATATACGAGACACGCAACCGCACTGTCGAAAATATCAGCGTCCAACTCGCCAAAATTATGCAAACCAACCTTATCAAAAGGCTCGAAAGCAGTTTTGACGCATTCCGCGAGTCACTTGCAAACCTTTGGCAATACACCAAGAATATGATAAAGATGTGGGATGAAGACAGCATTTTCATCTGCCCCGACATCGATGTCAACGCCGTATTCAAAAAATACGACTTTGATTTTGCAGCCGTTCAGAAAGCACTCAGGGAAAAAATCAAACAGAAAAACGACAACAAAAACCGCGAATTTAAGCGCAGCGACTTCCACGAGGAATACATTTACAAACTGAGACAGGATTTTTCAATTATTGCTACATATCACAACAGATGGATCGTCGAACACGCCGACCCGAAATTCGACGCTTTCAAAACACGTCTGTATTCCATTATGGACGAAAGCAAAAACGAATCGCGAAAACTTGTGATTTTTACCGAGGCACTCGCTACGCAAAACGCCATTGCAGACTTCCTCAACTTCCAAGACCTCAGGGTTTTGAAAATTTCCGCCGCCAACCGCGACGAAATGCAGGAGACCATACGCCGCAATTTTGACGCCAACTGTCCCGCCGATGAACAGGAAGACAATTACGACGTGATTGTTACAACCGAGGTTTTGGCGGAAGGAGTCAACCTCCACCGCGCAAATGCAATACTCAACTACGACACGCCTTGGAACGCCACACGCCTTATGCAGCGCATAGGACGTGTCAACCGAATCGGCTCGCCATACGACAAAGTTTTTGTTTACAACTTCTACCCATCGGCGCAGAGCGACAAGATTATAGACCTCATCAACCGCTCGTATGCCAAGTTGCAGGCATTTCACGTACTCTTCGGAGAAGACAACAAGGTATATTCTGAACTTGAAGAAATCTCGGCAGATAGTTATGTGTCGTCCATAGAAGGCGAAGAATCGCCTTTTGCGACATTCTTTGCCGACCTCAAAACATTCAGGGAAAGCAATCCGGCTCGTTATACGTTCATCAAGAATATGCCCGCAAAAGAAATCGGCGGACAGAGAGACATTCAGAACGCGCTGTTCGCTATAAAATCAGCCGACGGCTCCACGGTGTGCATCACCACCGACGGCAACAACTCTCAGGAAATCCCGGCGATAAAGTTTATGGAACTTTTGCGCTGCAAGAAGGACGAAGTATTTGCACCTCAGCCCGACACGCAAAAATACGCCGAACTCGAAAAAGCCGCCAAAAAAGAATTTTCGAGCGTGGTCAATTCGTCAATTACATCACGCGATATGACAAGACGAATAAAAAAAGCGATGGATATTTGCGCAAAAATCCGTCAGAAAATATCCGACGGCGAGCCGCGCAAAATAGTTAACGTACTCGACACCGCCGTGCGCCATCACGACATCAACGCTGTGAAAATCGTAGAAAAAGCCCCGTTGGACGCAGAGCCGCAAGCATTGTCCGATTACATCGTAGCCAAAGGCGGCAATCTGAATACGGAGCAGATGATTGGTTTTGAAAACGTAGCCAATATTTTCGTATATGAAATATAAACGCAACCAAACACTAAGCAAATGAAGACATTACAAGATATATTCAATTCTGACTACGACAAAAGGCTGTTGACAGACGGCGTATTAAAAGACACATTCGGCGACCTCTTTACAGAATACGAATTTGCCGAAAACTTTTTGCGCAACGCCGACGACCAAGACCACGCACAAAAAGCGGGCATCACATCCGTCGAAAAGATAGGCCACGTGTCGGGATTCGACACGCCACTGTCGGTGTTTGAAATCACACTTGCGCCAAGCGTCAGAATCAAATATTCACGTGTAAAAATCCAACAATTTTTACGCAGTGTGCTTTATGGCGAAAGCGCGTTCCTTATATTCCATTACGAAAATGTAAAAGACAACGATTGGCGTTTTTCGTTTCTCCACGTCGAGAGGGGCAACACCACAGCCGCCAAACGTTTCACATACTTGCTCGGCAAGGCACACAAGGCGCGCACCGTGGCAGAAAGGTTTGAAAAACTAAAAATCAAAATCCTCGAACAAAGGCACAGCGTCATCAACGACCAAGTGCTTTTCGACGAATTCTCGGTAGAGGCACTCTCCGACGAATTTTTCAACAAGTACAAGACACTCTACGCCAACTTCATACAGTACATCACCGGCAAACGTGTGGTAAAGACAGGCTCAAAATGGGAAGAAAAAACTATACACGACCCCAACGCCACGCTTTACGCCGCCTTTGGCAACGACGACAAGCGCATCCGCGACTACGTGAAAAAACTGATGGGTCGAATCACATTCTTGTATTTTGTACAGGAAAAAGGTTGGTTTGATAATGACACTAACTATTTGCAGAAACTGTTTGAAAATTCCACACCAAAATATCAAGACGATTTTCTCGACTGCGTACTCGAACCATTTTTCTACACCGTGCTCAACACCGAAAAGCCCAACCGCAAGAAAGCGTTTGCCGACCACAATAATAATCTCCGCCCGTCAGAAGTGAGATGGGACGATTCCCTTTTGGAAAAGTGGGAAAAGATTCCATTCCTCAACGGCGGACTTTTTGAGCGCGACGAAAACGACATTTTGCGCACTAAATTTCCACCTCAGTTTTTCAAAAACACAAACGGCTACGAAGAAAACTTTGTGGATAAGCCCCCCACAAAAGACGGCTACACTTGGGAAATGATTCCGGGCATTTTCGACCTCTTTTCTCAATACAATTTCACAATCGACGAAAACGACCCCGAAGATGCAGAAGTGGGCATCGACCCCGAAATGCTTGGCAAGATTTTCGAGAATCTTTTGGAAGACAACAAGGACAAAGGCGCGTACTACACGCCCAAGGAGATTGTGCAATATATGTGCAGGGAATCACTGATTGCTTATCTACAAACTGATGCTACTGACGAGGCTCACAAACAACGCCTCAGAGATTTTGTGTCCAAGCACGACGCCACTATATTGCAAAATCCCGAATATGTTCGCAAAAAAATCAAAAACATAAAAATCTGTGACCCCGCGATTGGTTCGGGCGCATTTCATATGGGTATGCTCAACGAACTTGTACTCTGCACCGAAGCGTTGGACAATTACATCGACAAAAAAGTTAACCGTGCCGAAATCAAAAAGCACATTATCCAAAACTCGATATACGGCGTTGACATCGAGCGCGGCGCAGTGGACATTGCACGTTTGAGGTTTTGGCTTTCGCTTGTCATCGACGAAGACAAGGCTGTGCCGTTGCCCAACCTCGACTACAAAATTATGCAGGGCAACTCGCTTTTGGAGCAATACGAGGGCATTGATTTGAGCAAACTGCAAGATAAACAATTTGCAGTGAAAATGGTGGAACCTCAACGCGATTTGTTTGGCAGAATTACTGAAAAACAGACCAAAATTGATTATTATAGGGCTGATACAGCCATCGATCTGCACGATGATTTGAAATCGTACTTTTACGAAACCGACCACAGCAAGAAGGCTATATTGAAAAAACGAATCACTGAACACGTTACAGATCACATTCTCTATAATGTTCACGAGCGCAAAAACAATGCACTAAATAAAATTTCTGACGCCGAGTCAAAAATCAAAGATTGCGAAAGCCGTATCAGCGAACAAAAAGAACGCTTCAAAGGCAAAACTTTGCCAAAAAATTTTGCCTCAGACTTGGAGTCTCAAATTGTCAAATGCAACAAAATAATAATGGAAGAAAAACAGAATGTTGCGAAATACGATTCTGTTTTTGAAGAACTCAAAACATTGGACTTTACCGCCAATGAAAAATTCTTTCTGTGGCACACGTGGTTTGACGATGTATTCAAACAAGGCGGCTTCGACATCATAATTGGCAATCCGCCGTATGTGAGTGCGCCTACGCAACTCGCCAACACCAAACTTGAACAGCAACGCAACTGCATAATATCTTCGCGCCAATACCAATCCCTCTACCAAAAATGGGATTTGTACATTCCGTTCATTGAGTTAGGCACACAATTCATCAAGAGCAAAGGCATCACCACTATGATTGTGCCTTATCCTCTCACCAACCAACTCTACGCCAAGGAACTGCGCCGTATCATTATCAACAATTATGATATGACACAGATTGTTGACCTCAACGGCACAAAAATATTTGAAAACGCCACAGTCTCCAATTGCATACCGTTCATCAGCAAACAGCCCTCATCAGGCAAATCTTGGATTTGCAACATTGATGACAACAAAATAATTCATCATTCATTCCTACAACAGCACTGCGATTTGGTTCAAGACGAAAAGAACTTTGTTTGGAATCTCACACAAGAAAAACGCGACACTAATCGTCATTCTGATATGCACGTATTGGGCGATTTTTGCTATGTAAGTTATGGGTTGCGCCCAAATTCAGATGAAAAAACGGCCAAAGGTGAGTTTAAGAAAGAGGATTTGATTAATGACACGCCGGACAATATTCCACGAAGGAAATACATTGAGGCAAAAGATATTGAAAAATACAAAATCAATAGGGTACGTTTCCTTGAATATGGCACTGACCGAAGCCCTGCAAAACTTGTGCGACCTACATTTAATGAATGGTTTGAGCCATCCAAACTATTTTTTAATCGATTAGGTGATTTAGTTGGCACTATTGATTATAACAATCATTATTTACATAATGATTCAATTATTGGTGCAGCATTGTGGATTGACCTACACGGAGTTGAAAATAAGAGCATAACATCAAGCATCAAAAAATTCAGTACAATGACACGTGCTGAAATGGAAGAATTATCCAAGACAGTAGATTTGCGTTATCTTCTTGGCATAATGAACTCCAAATATGCCGGAGTATTGTTGTCGAATTTGCGCGGCGGCAATTATCATATCTACCCTGAACACATCCGCAACATTCCAATCCCGACAGCAACCCCTGAACAGCAAGCGCAAATCATTGCCAAGGTTGACGATATACTTGCCGCCAAGCGCAATAATCCCGATGCCGACACGAGCGAATTGGAAGGCGAAATCGACAAATTGGTTTATGACTTGTATGGATTGTAACGAAGAAGAAGTGAAAGTGGTGGAAGGGCGGTAACCGCTTAAAGATTTTTCGTCCCCTTGCAGTTAGGGTAATTTGCGCATCCCCACAACTCACGACCTGAGTTTGCGCCACGTTTCGCGACGTGTTTAATCATCACGCCGCCACAAATAGGGCAAGGAAAAGAAACGGAAGGTGAAAAAAAATTCAAAGAGCGGGTAAATGTTTTGGCGTTTCAAAAAATAATCAGTAACTTTGCTGCATAAAAACAAACGCTTATGAGCACAGTAGAATTGAAAACATCGGCAAAGAATATGATAGATTCGTTGGATTTGACGGACAGACGCAGTATGGATGTATTTGTGTCAGTTTTTAAAATTCTTAACATATTCTTACACAACGACATAGAACCAAAAGTTGTAAAAAAAAACACAACAGAAATAAAATTCAAACGCCGTCCGCTCTCGCAGAGGGTGAAAAATATGAGCGTTAAAATCGATTTGCCATCAGATTATGATGAAAAAGAATTGTATCACAAGTATTTAGCCGCAAAATACAAATGAAACTTTTTTTAGACACCAACATAATCGTTGATTTTCTAACAGAAAGAGACGGTTTCTACGACCTTGCTGCCCAAGTGGTAAATTTGGCAGACAGCGGAGAGGCTGAATTGTGCTGTTCTGCATTGTCGTATGCAACTGTCTTTTATTTGGTTCGTCCTACAAAAGGCAAAGAAACCACATTGAAAATGCTCAGGGAGTTTTCCAAAATTTGCGAAGTTGCACCCGTAGATTCGAGCATTGTTGATGCAGCCCTCTACTCTTCGTTCAAAGATTTTGAAGATGCCATTCAGTATTTTTGTGCATTGAACGCAGGCGCGGATATAATTATAACACGCAACATAAAAGATTTCAAAGAAGCAACAATTCCCGTTAAAATGCCTGTGGATTTGTTTGAATAATAATTTTTCACCACATCAAGCCTTTTT
>JAFXMJ010000322.1 GCA_017530465.1 Bacteroidales bacterium | reverse complement strand
GGCGGGACGAGGATTTTGGAAGACGTTAGTTTTTCCATCAATTCTGGTGAGATGGTCACGATAGAGGGCTCGATTGGCGCGGGCAAGTCGTCGCTGTTCAAGACCTTGTATGCCGATTTGCCTGTGGCGAGCGGCAAGGCGAGGGTGCTTGATTTTGACCTCAAGGGACTACCCGACCGCAAGGTTTCCAAACTCAGACGCCGTATGGGCATCGTCTTTCAGGATTATCAACTCTTTGACAACAAGACCGTTGCTGGCAACTTGCAGTTTGTGATAGATTCGCTTGGCTACAAGCCGCCTTGCGATACCAACGAGTATATCGAGCAGGTGCTTGAGCGCGTGGGCATTGCTGGCAAGAGCGGCACATTCCCGCACATGCTATCCGGCGGCGAAAAACAGAGCGTCGCCATTGCGCGCGCCATTGTCTGCAAGCCGGAGCTTATAATCGCCGATGAGCCTACGGGCAATCTCGACGAGGCGTCGGCGTTGCATATAGCCGAGTTGGTGTACTCGTTGTCGCAGGAGGGCGCGGGCGTCGTTGTGGCTACGCACGACGAGAATATTTTCCGCCAATTCCCGCACAGGACGCTCCGAATCGACAACGGAACGCTTCGTGAACAATAATCTATATTATAATGTGTAAAAAATTATTTTTTGTCATATTGACGTTGCTGTCGCTTGGTGCGCTGGCTCAACATCCGTTTTCGTTGGACTGGCGGGTGGTGAAGACCCCAAACGGCAAGTTGATATATCCGTCGTATCTTGGATATGACGCGGCGAGGCTTGCCGGTGGCATTGGCAGGGTGTCGGCGGCTGATACTGTCAATGTGGGGTTGATGCCGGGCAGATTCCCGATATTGGTCTCCGCGCCGTCCAATACATCCAACGGCTACACCACGCTGTCGCCTTACATGATGGTGCTATACACGCGGCCTATGGACGACACCAATTTGGGTTCGGCGGAGTGGTTTCAGACGTTGCTGACACACGAATACAGGCACATTGTACAGTACAGGATGTTTGACCGTGGGCTGACTCGGTTGGCGCATTGCGTATTGGGCTATATTGGCTGGAGTATGACGATGTATTCTGTGCCGCAGTGGTTTTATGAAGGCGACGCCGTGTATGCCGAGACTGTCTTGTCGAGCCAGGGCAGAGGGCGCGCCGCGTCGTTTGATATGTCAATATCTGCAATTGCGCAGGATGTGGAGCGTCTTTACCCTTACGAAAAAATGATTCACCGTTCGTACCGCGATATGATACCCAATCATTATCCTATTGGTTATATGCTTGTTACGGGTGCAAAACGCAGGTACGGAGCAGATGTTTTCAATCGCACTGCCAAGAGTCAGGCGTGGTACTCCATTTGGCCTTTTGCGTTTGGCTGCGGATACCATTCAAATACTGGCGAGAGGCTCGGACGCAGCTACAAGACTACATTTGGCGAGCTGAAAGATTTTTACGCGCAACGCTCCGCCAATCTCAATGTGCGTGATTATCACATTGTCAATAATAATAAAAAACGTTTTTACACGAGTTACATGACGCCGTGCGTGATTGGCGACAATAGGATATTGTGTGTCAAATCGTCGATGGCAAAGGCGTCGCAGTTTGTGGTGCTTGATACCCTCGGGCGCGAGGTGGAGGTGCTCGGGCACACCGATGCGGGCGGTTTTGATAGCGATGGCAAAGTGGCTGTCTATATCACCGAAGTGCCTGACATAAGGTGGTCGGAGCGCAATTATTCCGACATTGCCGTCTTTGACCTCGCCAAAAAGACTACACAGATAGTCACCAACAAGTGCAAATATGGCTCTATTGCCATTGACGGAGAGGGCAATAGGGTGGTAGTGGTAGATTTTTCGGAAGACAGGATTTGCAAGATAGTGGTGCTTTCCCTTAGGAGTGATGGCTACCAATATGTCGTACAGCCTATCAAGTCGTATTACAGCAGGCCGATGGAGTTTTTCAGGTGTCCGCAGTTTGTGGGCGACGACAAGGTGGCTTTCATCTCCAATTATGATAACAAAAATTCCATCCGTGTCCTCGACCTCGGCTCTATGGACGTGAGCGAGGCGTTGCCTTACACTTCCGAAAATATTCCTGAAATCTGCCCCTCCGACGATGGCAACACCTTATATTATGTGTCAGACAGGAGCGGCATCGCCAATATCTACCGTGTGCCGGTGCAGGGGGGCGATCCATTGCAGGTGAGCAATGTCAAGTACGGCGCGTCGGATATTTTTGTGGATGGCGACAAGGTATATTTCAATAGCTACACCAACAAGGGCTACAATATCGTGTACTGCGGCGCAGATGAAGTAGTGGATATGCAACCGCCGTCGGGTCTGCGCTATTATGAGCCATTGTTGCCCAAAGAGCCTGCCGGCACGCTCGACTTTATGGCGACCGAGAAGCCCGACACTACATTGCTATTAAAATCCAAAAAATACCACCAATATTCCGACCCGTTCAGATTTTTGGGCTGGCTGCCGGATGTGGAGGGTGCCAATTACAGTGCGTCGTTCTCCACCGCCAACAATCTCGAAACTCTTTTCACCTCGGTGACTGAATCTTACAACAGTGATTTTGAGACGTGGCGCACCAATCTCGGTATAACATATTCGGGTTTTTATCCTGAACTGTATTTCGGAGCGTCGCTCGGCAAGGTGGGCGACAATTTTGTAGTGCCGACGTTCTTTGGCAAGCTGGTTCCCTATACATTTACCTGGAGGGAAAACATCTATTCCGCGTCCGTCTCGCTGCCACTCAATCTCTCTCGGCTTTATTATACACAGAAGGTGAATGTTGGTGTGGGATTGTCGTGGTATGACGTATTCAATAAGCCCACAGAGAGTTACGAGGAAATTCCCAATGGCGGTTTTGGCATTATGTATAGCACAGCGTCGTATTCGTGGTCGCGTCACGCGGCTTACAGGGATTTCAAGAGCCCATTGTCGTTTGCCGTGGGTGCGGCGGTCTATAAGTCGCTTGCTGGTTCCAATACGGAAGCCTCGATGGTGTCGGTGTCGGCATCGGCGACAGTGCCGGGACTTTTCAGGCAGAATTACCTCACATTGTCAGGCAATTTCATCCGTCAGAATCAGCAGCTCTCAAAGACCAACCTGTACCTGCTGGATCATTCGGCGTTTGACCTGCGGGGATATTCGTCGATGAGGATGCAGGGCTTCAATAGGCTGAGTGCCGAATACAGTTTCCCGTTGGGCTACCCCGATTTTGGCATTCCGTGCGTGATTTGGATCAAGAGGTTCAGGGGTGCAATTATTGGCGATGTGGCGCAAGGAGAGCTTTTCCGCACCAAATATGACTTCGCGTCGGCGGGTTGCAAGCTGATGGCGGATTTTTGTTTGCTTAGGCTCAATTACAATATCAGCATAGGCTTCACCATTGCCAAAGGCTTGACATCCAATGGTTTGGAGGGTACAGAAAGAAGCCTTGTACTGACGTTGCCGTTCTGATGCGGGACGATTGTTGCTTTGCTGCAAAAAAAATGTTAAAAAAAGTTTTGCAGTTATGTATAAAAACATTATTTTTACGACACAATTTTTGTTATATACCTAACTATGGAGAGTAAAAAGATATTATTGACCGCCCTGTTTGCCGTCGCCGCGCTGTGTACGACGGCTCAGGATGCGTATCAGCCGTTGAGGACTACACAGGTGGCTTCTTACGACATTGAGGCAAAGCTCGACCCCGATGCCAAGATGGTTTCGGGCGTGGAGGTGTTGACGTGGAAAAACACTTCTTCCGACACTATTTCGGAATTGATGTTCCATGCATACTTGAATGCCTTCAAAAATACGGGCAGCACCTATTTCAAGGAAAGCGAGTTTAATACTGGCTACAACCTCGGCAACTATCTCGACGAGAGCGAGATGGGCTACATCGACATCAATAGGATGGTAATCGTGGACGGTGAGCCGCTCACGCAGGACATCAAGTACGTGCAGCCCGACGATGGCAATGCCGACGACCAGACTGTCTTCAGCGTGAAGCTTCCCAAGAAGATGTTGCCGGGCGACGAAATCAAAATCAAGATTGCCTTCCTCTCCAAACTGCCCAAAATCATCTCCCGCACGGGTTATGAACGCGGCGACTTTTTTATGGTAGGGCAATGGTTTCCGAAGATTGGCGTTTACGAGCCCAAAGGTATGAGGCAGCGCGCCAAGGGTGGCTGGAACTGCCATCAATTCCATTATAATTCAGAGTTTTATGCCGATTTTGGCACGTATGATGTCGCCATTACCGTCCCCGAAAAATACAAAGTGGCTGCCACTGGCGTCGAGACCTACGAGGCTACTGTTGGCGACGGCTCCAAGGTATATAAATTTCACGCTGGCGATGTGATTGACTTTGCGTGGACAGCGTCGCCGCGTTACAATGTCATCAGCGACACCTTCAATAACAAGGGCATCAAGCTTGTCTATATGCCGGAGCACGGCGGACAGGCTGACCGCTGCATCGATGCTGTCAAGCACGCCATGGAATATATGGAAAAGCACGTCGGCGAATATCCTTATCCGCAGATCACCGTGGTTGACGTTCCGTATTACGCTACTGCTGCGGGCGGTATGGAGTATCCGATGTTTGTCACCACAGAGACTTTCAAGTTGATGCCGTCGGGTGTAAGGTTGATGGAAACCACTGTGATTCACGAATTTGTACACAATTATTTTATGGGCGTGGTCGCCACCAACGAATTTGAGGAGGCTTGGCTCGACGAGGGTGTTACGCAGTTTTACGAGAGCCAGATAATGGACGAATATTACGGCGAAGGCTCGCTTGTCAACTTCTTCGGCATCAAAATCAACGACACTGAGCTTAATCGTTTGGAATACACTCAGAGCTACAACCCTGCCATCTCCACCATCGACAATTATTCGTGGAAATATCCGTCATATACCTACGGCACAATGGTTTACAACAAGGCGAGCACGATGATGCAGACCTTGAAAGGCTTGATGGGTGCTGACAATTTCGACAACGCGATGAAGAATTATTACTCCAAATACCAATTCAAGCATCCGTCGGGTCGCGATTTTGCCGCTGTCATCAATGAGGAAGTCGCCAAGATGAACGACCCCAACTTGGGAATCAATATGGATTGGTTTTTCAATTCGATGTTGCGCACTGACGAAGTCTGCGACTACAAGCTCACCAAGATTGTCAACCGCCGTCAAAATAGCACCAAGCACGGATTCTTCGACACTGGACTTGAAAAACTTTTTGTGGACAAGGACACCACCGAGGAGATTGTTTCGTCGGTGTATGTGCAGCGCATGGGCACTATGGTGATGCCTGTGGAAGTGCTTGTGACTTTTGAAAACGGTGATACACGACTCTTTAATTGGAGCGGCAAGGAACGTTGCAAGGAGTTTGTATTCAATGGCACGAGCCGCGTGGTGTCGGCGCAGATAGACCCCGACAACAAGGTGGCTTGCGACATCGACCTTGTCAACAACTCCATCACCAACGAATCTTCGCAAAATCCTATTTGGAAATATGCTGTCAAGTTCCTCTTTTGGCTCGAAAACATATTCCAGAACGTTGCGTTTTTTGCCTAACATATTGAACTACAACTTAATCTAAATACGCAGATGAATATTATAAAAGCATACGGACGGGGATTCAAAAACTCGTTGCGCCGTCCCAAGATGATACTTCTGATATTTGGCATCACGCTGTTGCTTGGGCTTTCGCTCGCGTTGCCGTTTTTCTTCTCCTTCAATACGGCTGTTGGGTCGAGCTTGGTCTCCAAGACGATGGACTACACGCTGTTCAAGGAGTTGGTCAACTCCCATTCGTGGAATTTGGAGTCGCTGCTCAGCCAAGGCAGATATATGGTGCTGATATTTTGGCTGGTGATGATATTCTTTGTTGGCGGCATCGTCCGCACCTTCAACAAGGAAGATTATTCGGTATCGACATTCTTTGCC
>JAFXMJ010000321.1 GCA_017530465.1 Bacteroidales bacterium | reverse complement strand
AGCTCAGTTGGTAGAGCACAACCTTGCCAAGGTTGGGGTCGCGAGTCCGAGTCTCGTCTCCCGCTCGATGATATTTGTTTATTGATGTTCGTCATGTCTGTTTGCGCAGTGTGACGGTTTGTAATGCGGGAGTAGCTCAGTTGGTAGAGCACAACCTTGCCAAGGTTGGGGTCGCGAGTCCGAGTCTCGTCTCCCGCTCTTTTATTTATTTTTTTTTCGGTCTCTAGCTCAGTTGGTAGAGCAACTGACTCTTAATCAGTGGGTCCAGGGTTCGATCCCCTGGAGACCGACCAAAGTCCTTCAAAGGCGTATTCAGCCGGGCCAGTCATTAAGATTCGCCCGGTTTTTTCGTTCCATTCTATTACCAAATTACCACCAAGAAGTTTGAGAGTAGCCTTGCGGTCGCAAAGTCCGTTGACAACAGCAGCCACGAGTGTAGCGCACGCGCCAGTGCCGCATGCCAATGTCTCGCCCGCGCCGCGCTCCCATACGCGCATACGGATTTCGTTTTGATTGATGACGTGGGCAAATTCCACGTTGGTTTTCTGAGGAAATACTTCAGTACAGGTTTCAATTTTTGGCCCTTCTGTGTGTACATGCGCGTCGGTGATTTCATCTACAAAAATCACACAATGCGGATTGCCCATGCTTACAGCCGTGTATTTGAAGCCGCCGGGAATAGCCGCGCCCGATGGCAGCACGGCAGGCTCGCCCATATCTACGGTTGCGCTTGTGACGATGTTGTTGGCATCGGTGGTTACGTGGATTATCTTGACGCCAGCCTTGGTCTGGAGTGTGAAGTCGGCGGATTTAACAATTGCGTGGTCGTAGGCATATTTGGCGACGCAACGGCTTGCGTTGCCGCACATCTCAGCCTCCGAGCCGTCGGAATTGAACATCCTCATCCTTACGTCGCAGCCATTGTCGGATGGCATTATAAGTACAATGCCATCGCCGCCCACGCCAAAATGACGGTCGCTCATACGGCGGGCGAGTTCGTGAATGTCGCCGAGGCTGTCAGCGGGCGTAGCAAAACAGTCGATATAAATATAATCGTTGCCTGCGCCATGCATCTTTACAAAAGGTATTTTTTTCATTATAATTTTCAATTAAGATGGTCTATTTTTTTCGGCGCAAAAATACTCTACATTGTTTTCTCTTGCAACAATTACACTTATAATTAAGTAAATGACTTATACAGGGCGGCTATGGAGTTGCCTTGCGACAAGAAATTTTGCAAAATTTATAAGAAAATTTTACAAAATCAATAATTATCATAATAAAAGGTCTGTCTAAAAAAATAGTTTAGACAGACCCTTTATACAATTATGCATTATGCATTGTGAATTGTGAATTACCTCTTGATGACTTTTACGTTTTTCAACGAGCCGCCTACGTATGCCTGCAATACGTACATACCTGAGGGCAGGTTGGTGAGGTCGATTTCCTTGCCAGTGCCGGAGGTGAGTTTTTCGCCAGCGATGTTGTATAGTGCGTAGCTTACGTCCTCAGACTCGCTGTCGATACGTGCGTAGTCGTTGGTGGGATTGGGGTACACATTCAATGTAGAAGATGCCACTACGTGTTCCGATACGGCAGTATTGGGATTGTCGTTGGGGTTGACGTCTTGATTGTCGCCAGTGTAGGTGTAGGTCGGGATTGTGGCCTCCACTTTGCCAGTGCTGTTTTTGGCAAAAGGCGTCGATTCTACGAAGGTGACGAGGTTCTTATTGCCGTCGGAGCTGCGTCCGTAAGATTGATTTTTCTTGAGTGTGGGCGCGTCCATATAGTCGATGTAGAGGTTTTCTCCGTTCAATATCTGACCGAGGTTCACAGAATTTTCTTTGTCTTCCTTGAGCGTGTAGTTCATGTGCAACGCGCCAAGCTCAGGCTTGCCGTCGGCAAAGAATACGAGGTGTCCCTTGGCGGGGATTGTGGTGAGGTCGCTGCTGCCGCCGGGTATCTGGTATTGCTTGGCTTTCTTGTCGTTGTTGAAGATGTAGAGACCAGCCATGTCGATGGCGTAGTTGTTGTCGTTATAAAATTCTATCCAGCCCGGGAAGTGTCCTGTCTCGTCGGAGAGTGCGCCCTTGTTGTAGGGCATTATCTCGTTGACATACAGACCTGCCACTTGAGTTGTCCTTGCGGGCAGTGTGGCGGGCGTGGCGTCCTTCGTGTAGAGTTTTACCACGACGTTGTTGGTAATCATAAGGTCGATTTCCTCTGTGTACATCTTCTTTTCGTTGCCGTTGGCGTCGGTAACATTCCAATAGTTGACAGCCTTGCCTTCGGGCAGCACTGCGCTGAGGTTGAGATTGACATCCGCAAAATACCTGCCGGTGATATAGGCGGTGGAGGGGCAATGGTTGACGGAGAATTTCACATTGTTGATGTCTGCCGACACGGTGACGTCGTAGCGGCTGGAGATGTGGAAATAGTCCCTCAGATGCTGAGAAACTTGTTTCGGGCGTTGCTCAAACCAGCTGTTGAGGTTGTCTATGTTGGATTCCCAGCTCGACCCGCCCCACCAGCTTGGACCTAACCAGCTATAATATTTTGGGGCTTGGTAGTTCAAAAACTCTGTCTTTACCAAGTTCCTGAGCGAGTCGGAAAATTCTTTCACCCTTGCGTATTTGAATGTATGGTCCATGTGGTAGGTGAACCTTTGGAGGAATTTCGCCTTAAATTCCTCGTTTTCCAAGAGTTTGCGCATCAGGCGAGTAGACCATTCTGTGGTTGACCAACCGTCGGAGTTGATGTCGATGTCGCGCCATACAGAATTGACGGTAGGCTGTCCGCCATATACGCCGCACGAATATTCGGTGCCGAATAGGATCCAACGCCATTTGGTGTTTTTGCCACGGGCGCGCCACCATTTGTTGTTGTTCATAGGCCAATCCTCATTGTCAACATATATCTGCGCCACCCAATAATCTATGAAATTGTCGATGTCAATCTGAGCCGCAACCTTTTCGTAGTTGGTTTTGTTGGCGAGGCTGTTGTTCTTTACGAATTTCATAAGTTCGACAAAATCCTTGTTGTCGCCATCAATGATTGCGATGTTGTCTTCGAATGATTTGTTTTCGCCCTTGTATTCGAGGAGGTCAACGAGGTCGCTCTCCACGCCGTAATTCTCTTCGGCGTAGTGGTCTGACACTTTTTCGCGCATATTGTGCATGCCGAGATATTCGCCGTTGAGGAATACTGCCACCGGCTGCAACGCCTGTACGTCCACGTCCATGCCGCCGCTTGCAGCAAGTCCAGTGATAAGGGCGTCGCGGAGCATAGTGCCTTGGAAATCGTTGCCGCCGTTGCGGAGTACGATTGACTTAAACTCGCTGATGTCTTTCTTGTCGAAAAATTTGTACCTGAGTCTGCTGTCGCCGTATTGCTTGCGGGCTATGATGCGGAGCGATTTCATGGCGTTGGTGCGGCTGCAAGTGCCGGTAATCTTCACGCCGGCATCCTGCGAAAGCTGGAGTATCTGATTCTTGTCGAAGTATTCGATATGCACGGGGCGTTCCCAGTCTTGGTTCCAATTGACGGGATTGTCGGAGCATTTGCCAGCAACGCCATTGGTGCCTTCTACGTAGATGCCTATCCTGTTGTCGTAAAAATTCTTATTGTCGGTGACGAGCGACACCACGGGAAGGGTCATTTCGCGGTCGTTGATGAAGTATGTAGTCGTTGCCACCCTGCTGTCCTTGCATCCGCTGCTGATGGCAATGGCGCGTACTGCGGTGGTTTTGCCTACGGTGAAGGCTGCTGTGTATTTCTTAGACGATTTGGATGGGGTAGAGCCGTCGGTGGTGTAATAAATCGTTGCCGAGGGGTCGGAGCAGGTGATGGAAACCTTCTGCGACATCGTGAAAAATCCTGCGGTGGGCGATATTACGGGCGTTGGGGCGAGGGCTTTGGCGTTGGAATTCCTTTGACCTGGGGTGGCAACGTCGAATATTCCCCACGAGGAAGCTCCGTCGGTAAGGCGACCGTATGAAAAGTCGTCCTGAAGTCTCGGGGTGGTTACTTGGTCGATGATTTCTTCGTTGGGGTTGGACAGCACCACTTCTTCGCCGCCGTCGCTCGAGAGCTTGAATCCGGCGTTGAGGCCTGTGCCGAGGTCGTTGCACAATATGACTATGTGTCCGCCGGTCTTTATAACGGCGTCGCAGTCGATTACGTGTTTGCGCGGCTTTTTGGGATTGTCGGAGAGGGCGTATCCCTTGAGGTTGACGTCAGCCGAGCCAGCATTGTACAGCTCCACCCAGTCGCAGGAGTGCTGCTTGTATGCAAGCGTGTCGGTGCCTGTGCATATTTCGTTGATAACGATTTGAGATTGTGCAGCTGTCGCCGCCGCAAGCGACAATACGGCTGCTGTAATAAGTCTTTTCATTGTCTTTGTTTGGTTTTAAATATTCGCCGCAAAGTAACTAAAAATCATGGTCATTAGCAAATTTTTTTTGTCTTTAACCATTCTTATCATAAAAAAAGACCGTCCCGGAAAGAATTTGAAAATTCTTGTTTGGGGCGGTCTTAGCTTGGGGTGAGATGAGGTGTTACGAATTCAACTCTCCATTGCCTTCTGGTGTACCAGTAGCGTACAACAATTGCGGTTGCCTTTCCAGCTCCACAACCTCGATCTCTGGTGTGGTGTACACCTTCTTCTGTTCGTTTGTGTTCATTTTGTTTAGTATTTAAGTTTGAATGATTTGTTTGCAATTCTTACAATCAGCATTCCGCTTGTCTTGGTGTTCAAAACCACTTCCTCGCGGTCTGATGTCGTTTCAGAGTTCAGAAGCATTCTGCCATTGGCATCAATGATTGTGTAATGCTGTCCAGCCGTTGCCTCAATGAAGATTGTCTTTTCGTAAGACCAGACGTTGATTTTGTTGGTGGCAACTATTTCTGAAATAGGAGTTGCAAAATCGTCTTCAACAGAATCAACATCTTGTGGCTGCTCTTCCTCAACAATTTGCGGTTCTTCCTCCTGTTCTTCTTCTGCAATTACTACGATGATTGATTGCGGCAAGTCGATGGTGGATTTGCTGAATGTATTGTCAGTACCAGCATAATGCAGATAGCAACGCATAGGTCTCATCCACGCACCTTTGCCCGCTCTTACAAAGTCTCCAACTTTGATTCCTCTTTCGTCATTGGCACTTGCTGCGTAGCCATAATCTTTGGATTTGTCATTCCATTCCATCTTTGAGTATGCAGTCACGAGTTCCCAATCCGAACCTTCAGGTTTTACTGTCAGTTCTTGCGTTTTTTCTATTTTAACATTTGAAAATGTTACTTCCGTGCTGGAGGTTTCGGGTTGGTAGATGTAAGGTGTGTTGGCGAGAATAGTACCTGTTATCGCGGGTGAGAGTTCTGCAATCCACTCGGTTCCATTGTGATACACCCTTTTCAGTGTGTGGAAAGTGCCACCGCTGAAATTGCTTGCGTTGAAATTAAAGGGCAGAGCAATGGTAGTATTGACTCCAGCGGTAAATTTGCGCTCCAATTTCAATGAGGACACCTCAATTTCATTCTCGACTTCAATTGTTTCCAATGACGTTCCATCTATCACAGCAGTCTTTACGCCGTTTCCTTCCGTTACCGTCAATGGACCATAGTAGCTTACCGACTCGCCATTCTCTTTGAAGTTCTTGCCTGTTGCGCTTGCTGACAGGTTGGAGAATGTGAAGGTGTTGAAAGTCTTGGTGTCGTGAATGGCATAGAGCGAACCAGAGAAATAGCGGTCGATTTCTATTTCGTATTCACCTTTAGAGGATGATGTTACGAATGGTTTTTCGCATGAATAGACTCGGTAATTCATACCACCGTTGCCGTCGTGAGAATATACATAGTAGTTGGCGTCGTCTTGTGTATTTGCTTTAAGACCTACATAATATTTTTGTCCGGCTTGAACGGGTAATGCATATCCAAATTCCAGTGAGTTCCAGTTTTTGGAATTTGAGTATGTTTGGATAAATTTTTCTTGTGGTATGGCATCATACCATATTACATTCTTGTTGCCGTCTAAAATTGCAACTGTGATGCTTCCAGGATTCCCTTTGTACCATCCCATAATGTCAACTTGTGTCAGATACGGACGTGTCGGAGTAAATTCAACAGTTTCCCATGACGTGTTTGACACTGAATAACCACTGCTTGACAATACTTCATTCATTTGCAAGGCTTCTGATTGGGGTATGGTAGATTGTGTTGATACAACAACGCCTTGAAGAGTCGCATTACTTGCATCCAGCACCTTGCCTGACACTGTGATTGTCTTTGTCAATGCCTTGAAATTCAAGTTGTCAATGGATTTGGTGGCATTAGAAATCGAAATAGGGTTTGTCAAATATTCATCACTGAAAGCGTAAAGTGTTCCCGTGAAACCACTTTCACCTCTTTCAACTTTCATCGAATACTTGCCGTCGGCATCTGTGGTTGTGAAATATTCGTCAGTGCCGTACACGCGGTAAAGCATTTCATT
>JAFXMJ010000320.1 GCA_017530465.1 Bacteroidales bacterium | reverse complement strand
TCAAGTTGATAGGCCCAGAAATAAGCGTTGCCGTCATCTTCTTCTTTTCGATGTGGGCAAGCGAATCCTTCTTGATGTCGAAGCCGCTCTTTTCGAGTTCGCGGCTTATAAGACCTGCAACAATCTCATCCTCCGACTTCAAAAACAGCGGGTCTATCACCGCCGGCTGATCGCGAAGGGGCGTTGTCTCCGACGGATTTATAGGCGGAGGCGTTGTCTGTGTCGCCTGTGCATTAGGCGGCGTAGGTGGTATTGGTGGTGTGCTGTTGTTCATAATCACTCCAATTAAATTTTTGATTGCACAAATATAGGAATACGCATGGAAAAATGCAAATATTTTTTCGTGTTACACCCTAATCCCCACCATCGTCATGTCGTCTATCTGCGGAGTGCCGCCGCGCCATGCAATGATGGTCTGTTCGAGGGCGACTCGCTGTTCGTTGAGAGGGTCGTTGTGGATTTCAACGAGGGTCGCAAGGAGGTTTTTGAGGAGAAACTTCTTACACTCGCGACCGCCGAGTTGATCCTGCAAACCGTCAGAAAACATATATATCATGTCGCCCTTCTCGATATTGACAGTAAGGGTCTGAAAATGCTCTTTTTCACGTACATAACGCCCCACGGGCATTGAATCGCCTTTCAGTTTGATGGATTCGCCGTCGCGGACGATGAACGCCGCCTGATTTGCAATGGCGTAGCGGATTTTCATTTTGTCGAAGTCAAACGAACAGATGGTCATGTCCATGCCGTCGTCCAAAGACACGCCGCTACTTTTTTCGAGCGTCGCCTTGATGAAAGTCCTCATGCGGTCGAGAACCGTGCCGGGGTTTTCGGCGTCTTGTTCTGTTACCATGTATTCCCTCAGAGCCGCAATGCCAAGCATCGAGAGCATCGCGCCCGGAATGCCGTGTCCGGTACAGTCGGCGGTAATCATCACCGAATAACGCCCGCAGCGCAAGGCTCTATAATAATCGCCGCCAACAATGTCGCGGGGGCGGTATAGCACGAAATTGTTTGGGAAAATCTCGTTGACATCCACGATTGACGACACCACCGCGCTTTGGATTCTGCCGGCATAGTTGATACTCGCGAGGAGTTTGTTGTTGGCGGCACGGATTTCCATGTTTTTCTCGGCGAGTTTGGCGGCTGTCCTGCGTTTGATGCGCCGCGTCCTGTATATCATCAGAGCCAACACCACACACAGCACCCCCACCGCCGTAAGCACCATAATCGCAGTGTTCTTTTCGACGGTGAAAGTCCACGTTTCGGGTTCGTCCGCTAATATGTCGAGAAAAAATTTCATTGTCGTTTTTTTTCGCTGCAAATATCACACCATACCGGATTTTACTCCGGCGCGGTGTAGAAACTTGCGTTGATATTTCCCAAACGGAGCGAATCGGCGACTTCGTAATTGCCATAATTGTTGCCCTCCGCGCCGCCGTCAACGAGATAGACGTACAATTTGCCGTTCTCAACTGTTGCGAAATCAAGTCCATAGCCATAAAACTCGCCGCAGTCGTCGGCACGCCAAGTGGAACAGTCGTCCCATTGTCTCGGCAAATCGAGCGGACAGACGCTGCCGTCGGGTTTTACAACCGCCACCACTGCAAATGCCTGATTACCTTTGTTTTTGAAACGGAGGTTAACAAACTTGTACTCGTTGTTGTCGCCAAAAGTGTAGTCGAGGCTTGCGTGCATAATCTTGCGGCCATACTGAGTCTCGAATTTCGCTGCCAAATCCTTGGGCAAATCCATTTTCTTGTCGTTTTTGTAGGTGGATGTGGCAGGGTAAATTTTTACCGCGCTCTTGAAAGCCTCATCCACCAACAGCGGAGTAGCCCAACACGCATCATACTCATCCTTTGGTTTTTCAAGGAGTTTGCCGGATTCCAACTGATAAATCCAGCCCGGCCTGTTGTCAAAATTGATCCACGTGTCGCGGCCGTTGTCGCCTTCCTCGCTGCCCACCTGATAGCCAACCAACTTGACGGGGTAATACTTGCCGTCGTTGATGATGTACTTGAAATTCTTCAACGAATCGGGCGTCTGCTCAGGTACAACACGTCTTTTGTTATACTCGATGTTTGGGTCTTTCATAAGGAACTTTTCGCCCAACCTGTCGGCAACTACATATACAGGTTTGAGCGCGGTAGGCTTTTGTGGCTCTGCCTTTGCAGGTTCGGTGGTCTGTGCGGCTGTCTGAGTGTTGTCTGCGCCGCCGTTGTTCTGCGTATTGCCACCGCCACACGCTGTGAGCGTCACGGCAATGAGTGCGGAAACAATAATCGAAGTTTGTGTTTTCATTTTGACATTTTTTTTGACAAACGTTTACTATTTGCCGCAAATGTAACTATATTTTTTCGGACGACATATATGAAATGGAAGTTTTTTTGACAAGACAGAAAAAACTTAACGTGCATAACAAACGATGCCTGTCGGAATCTCGATTTATTTCCGCGATTCCGACAGGTATCGTTTGTTTTTATGAAAAACAATTGTAATTTTACCGCATCAACAAGAATATTAGCGGACACGATAAAAGTAAGGAAATTCAGCAAAACATATACATTATGAAAAAAGCGATTAAAATAATATTAATCAGCCTGTTGAGCCTGATAATTTTGGCGGGG
>JAFXMJ010000319.1 GCA_017530465.1 Bacteroidales bacterium | reverse complement strand
TAGGCATAAGACCGCGAGGACCGAGAATCCTACCGAGCTTGCCGACCTTGCCCATACACGAAGGCATAGTGATGATGACATCAACGTCGGTCCAGCCTTTCTGAATCTTGTCGACATACTCGTCGAGACCTACGTAATCGGCTCCGGCTGCCTTGGCCTCCTCCTCCTTGTCGGGAGTACAGAGTACAAGCACCTTCTTGTCCTTGCCAGTACCATTAGGAAGAGTAACGACGCCCCTGACCATCTGGTTGGCCTTCTTAGGGTCAACGCCAAGGCGGATGTCAATGTCAACCGAGGAGTCAAACTTGGTGGTAACCAAAGTCTTCACCAAATTGCAAGCCTCCTGGAGCTGATATTGTTTGCCGTCCTCAATCTTGGCAAGCGCAGCTTTATAATTCTTACTTACTTTTCCCATTTTGATTTTGTTATTTATTAGTTATCAAAAGGCGAAGGACCGCTTACCACGATACCCATGCTTTTAGCCGTTCCTGCCACCATCTTCATAGCCGATTCAACCGTAAAACAATTCAAATCGGGAAGCTTGTCCTCGGCGATTGCCTTTACCTGATCCCAAGTAACTGTTCCCACCTTCTTCCTGTTGGGCTCTGCCGAACCTGATTTAAGCTTGAGAACTTCCTTGAGCTGGGCGCCGGCGGGAGAGGTCTTCAACACGAAATCGAAAGACTTGTCGCTGTACACAGTGATAACAACAGGCACTACTTTGCCAGCCTTATCCTTGGTCTTAGCGTTGAAAGCCTTGCAGAATTCCATAATGTTGACACCCTTGGAACCGAGTGCAGGACCAATCGGAGGTGCGGGGTTGGCCGCGCCGCCTTTGATTTCCAACTTAACAAATCCTGTAACTTCTTTAGCCATTTTTTAACTTAAAAAATTGATTTGTTGTATAATAATCGACCTCGCTTGGCGGTACAACTGGAAGCATTTTGTATATTTTTGAGAGGTAAAATATTTTTTCCGCCGCACAATGTCGCATTATCCTTGTTAATTATTCTTTTATCTTGTCCACCTGAATGTAGCCAAGCTCGAGCGGTGTCTTTCTGCCGAATATCTTGACCATCACTTTCAGTTTCTTCTTCTCGTCGTTGACCTCCTCGATGATTCCCACGAAACCGTTGAAAGCACCGTCGGTAACCTTCACCTGCTCGCCAACAGAGAACGGCGTGTCGATGACCTCGCCATCTGTGGACACCTCGTCAACGCGGCCAAGAATGCGATTGACCTCGCTCTCCCTCAAAGGAAGCGGGTCGCCATACTTGGTCTCGCCAAGGAATCCAAGGCTGCCCGGCACATCCCTGAGGATGCCCGAAATCTGCTGTGTGAGCAAACACTCCACAAGCACATAACCCGGGAAGAATGTACGCTCTGTGGTGTACTTCTTTCCGTTGCGCACTTGATAAACCTTTTCGCTCGGTATCAAGACCTGTGGAACCAATTCGCCTAACTTGAGTACCTGTATCCTGTTGTCGATATATTCCTTAACCTTTTTCTCCTGTCCGCCAATGGCGCGGAGAACATACCACTTGTACTCCTTAGTTTTCTTGACGCTGTTATCTTTTTCTTCCATTGTCGTAACAAATGTTGGATTCGACGATAAAACAATTACTTAAAGAGTCCGTAGATAAGTTGCATAATGCCCTTGAGGCAGATGTCCATTCCAAATACTACTAATGCAATAAGGAATGTAGCCACCATAACAATAACCGCGCTGTTCATCAGCTCCTGCCTTGTGGGCCAGGAAACTTTGTTGACCAGCTCGTCGTATGTTTCTTGCAGGTATGTCTTTATGTTTGCCATTTTTTATACAAAAAAAAATTAGCACGGGTGGAGAGGCTCGAACTCCCGACACCTGGTTTTGGAGACCAGTGCTCTACCAACTGAGCTACACCCGTGTATAGTAGAGGCGCAAGGCTTGCGCCTCTACATTTATTTTGATTATTGGAGATTACTTACTTAATAATCTCGATGATCTGACCCGAACCAACGGTACGGCCACCTTCGCGGATTGCGAAACGGAGACCCTTGTTGAGAGCTACAGGGTAGATGAGGGTTACAGTGATTGTTACGTGGTCACCAGGCATTACCATCTCGGTGCCTTCCGGGAGCATGATTTCGCCGGTAACGTCGAGGGTACGGAGGTAGAACTGAGGACGGTAGTGGTTGTGGAAAGGAGTGTGACGACCACCTTCCTCTTTCTTCAATACGTAAATCTCTGCCTTGAACTCCATATGAGGAGTGATTGAACCCGGCTTAGCGATTACCATACCGCGCTTAATCTGATCCTTTTCAATACCACGGAGGAGAAGACCTGCATTGTCGCCAGCTTCACCCTTGTCGAGGAGCTTGCGGAACATCTCGATGCCTGTAACAACAGACTTCAACGGAGGTTCGCCTTCCTTCTGGAGACCAACGATTTCTACGGGGTCGTTCATATTGATGACGCCAGTCTCAATCCTACCGGTAGCTACTGTACCACGGCCAGTGATAGAGAAGATGTCTTCAACCGGCATCAAGAAGGGCTTATCAACGTCACGAGTAGGCTGCTGGATATAGTTGTCAACAGCGTCCATAAGTTCCATAATCTTTTCTTCCCACTTAGCCTCGCCGTTCAATGCGCCGAGAGCAGAGCCACGGATGATGGGGGTGTTGTCGCCATCGTAATCGTAAGAAGAAAGAAGTTCGCGGAGCTCCATCTCAACGAGGTCGAGCAACTCGGGGTCGTCCACCATGTCGCACTTGTTCATGAATACAACGATACGGGGAACGTTTACCTGACGTGCGAGGAGGATGTGCTCGCGGGTCTGAGGCATAGGACCATCGGTAGCAGCGCAGACGAGGATTGCACCGTCCATCTGAGCAGCACCAGTAACCATGTTCTTTACGTAGTCGGCGTGGCCAGGGCAGTCAACGTGAGCGTAGTGACGCTTTGCAGTCTGATACTCTACGTGAGCTGTATTGATGGTTATACCACGCTCCTTCTCTTCAGGTGCGTTATCAATAGAATCGAAGCTTCTTACTTCCGAAAGACCTTTCTTAGCGAGCACCGTTGTGATAGCGGCGGTCAAAGTGGTCTTGCCGTGGTCAACGTGGCCAATAGTACCGAT
>JAFXMJ010000318.1 GCA_017530465.1 Bacteroidales bacterium | reverse complement strand
GAGCCGTGGACTTCGATACCCGGTGCGCGTGAGGATTGGCTGCCGAGGTATTATCACAAGGCAGACAAGTATGGTCTTGGTTTCAACCGCTCGTCCAAGAATGGCGGCTCTAACGCCGTGGAGCAATACCAAGAGCCGCTTCGCTCGATGTACGACGACCCAAGGCTTTGTCCAAAGGAAATGGTGCTGTGGTTTCATCATTTGCCGTGGAATTATTGTTTCAACGACGGCAAGACGCTGTGGCAGTCGCTCAACGACCATTACAACGGCGGTGTGCAGCAAGTAGTAAATTTCCAAAAAACGTGGCAATCGCTAAAAGGCTCTGTGCCTGAGTCAATCTTTAAAGAAGTTGAAGGAAAACTTGAAGTGCAACTCGATGAGGCTCAATGGTGGCGCGACGGTTGTATGCAATACTTCCAGACGTTCTCCAACATGCCGCTCCTCTTTGCACCCAAATACACATTGGAACAATGCAAGGCAAAACTCCGCACCAAGTCGTATGTGGAGAGGCAGAAAGATTAAAAACTTATAATATGAGAAGATTATATATATTATTGATTGCCCTTTTGTGGTCAATCGTCGCCGTGGCGCAGCCGCCGAAGATTGTCAAGAAGGGCAACGCCTATCAGATGATGGTGAACGGCAAGCCGTTTCTCATGCGGGCGGGCGAGATTGGCAATTCGTCGGCATCCACGGCAGAATGGCTCAGGACGCACGTCTGGCAGCAACTTGTGGACGCCAACATCAACACCGCGCTCGTGCCGGCGTATTGGGATTTGATAGAGCCGGTGGAGGACAATTTTAATTTTTCGCTCATCGACAGCGTTATCATCGGCGCGAGAAAACACGATATGAAGGTGGTTTTCCTGTGGTTTGGCGCGTGGAAAAATTCGATGTCGTGCTACGCCCCGGCGTGGGTCAAGAAGGATACCAAGCGTTTTCCGCGCACCGAAGACCGCGAAGGGCGGCGTCAGGAAATTTTGTCGCCCTATTCGCACGAAGTTCTCAACGCCGACAGGAAGGCATTCGTCTCGTTGCTTGACCACATCAAAAAAATCGACACGCAATACACCGTGATAATGATTCAGGTGGAAAACGAAATCGCAATGCTCCCCACGCCCCGCGACTATTCCAAATTGGCGACGCAGATATGGAAGGCAACAGTGCCTACCGCGCTCACCAATTACCTCAAAGACCACAAAGATCAACTCTCGCCGCACATCAAGAAATATTGGAACGGCAGCACTTTTGGCACGTGGAGCGAGGATTTTGGCGACGACGACTATGCGCAGGAGATTTTTACGGCGTGGAGTTTTGCGGCATACACCAACGAACTCGCCAAGGCGGGCAGCAAGGTATATGATATTCCGATGTACGTCAATTGCGCGCTCAACCGTCCTAACCGCAAGCCCGGCGAATATCCGGCGGGAGGGCCGTTGCCGCATCTGATAGACGTTTGGAAAGCCGGTGCGCCGAGGATCCAGATGCTCAGTCCCGATATTTATTTTGGCGATTTCAAGGCGTGGACCAAGCCTTATCACCGCGCAGACAATCCGTTCTTTATCCCCGAACACCAATACGACGCAACTGCCGGAGCCAAAGCACTTTACACTTTTGGCGAGTACCACGGGTTGGGGTTCAGTCCTTTTGCGGTGGAGACCAAACAAGCGGACTTCACGCCGCCGGTTTTGGGTGTTACCATCGACCTCGAAGCCGAAAAAGCCAAGCAAAACAAGGATGTTACCATCCCCGCCGCGTATAATATTATAAAGTGTATCGAACCCGAAATCATCGCCGCGTGTGGCACAAGACGCATGAGGGCGGTGTTGCTCGATTCTGTCAACTATGCCGACACGTTGGTAATAGGTGATTATCAGATAATTGCACGGCACGACAACCTACTTGGATGGACGCCGCAGAGCCGAAAGCCCGGTTGGAATACCAACGCCGCTATCATCATCAACACTTCCGGCGACAATTTCGTCGTTGCAGGTACGGGCGTGGTGCTTACTTTCAAGACGTTGGAACCCCAAAAAACTACTGCCGGAATCCTCAGCATAGAGCAAATCGCCACCGACGGCACGGGGCGCACGTTGCGCATACTTAATGGCGACGAAGACCATCAAGGGCGGCACGTGAGGATAACGGACGGCGAATGGGGCATACAGAAATTTTCGTTGTACAAATACTAAAAACTATGAGATTTTAAAATGAAGAGACTTTCACTTATTTTGATTGTGCTTGCGCTCACGTGTCAGTGGGCGATGGCGCAGTACGTCAATTTTGACAAGACGAAGGGCGGTTTTGACCTCTCCAAGTGCAGCATCAACTATGCCGACGACGAGTGGGAGGGCGTGAAACTCGCCGCCCAAAACCTCCAGGAGGACATCTACAAGGTAACGGGCGTAAAACCCGCGCTCAACAATCCTAACGCCGAGTACAAGTTGGTAGTTGGCACTATCAGCAAGAGCAAGACCATCGAAGACCTCATCAAAAAACAGAAGTTGGACGTCGCCAAGGTGCGCGGACAGTGGGAGTCGGGCATGATAACGAGGCTCGACGACAAGACCGTGGCAATCTTGGGTGCAGACAAGCGCGGCACCATCTTCGCCATTTACGACATCAGCCGCAACATTGGCGTGAGTCCGTGGTATTTTTGGGCTGACGTGCCTGTGGAGAAGCACAATTTTGTAGCCCTCGATGTCAACAATGCAGTTGTGTTCCCCTCTCCAAAAGTGCAGTACCGTGGCATCTTCCTCAACGACGAAGCACCCTGTCTCAGCACTTGGGTCAAGAACACTTTCCCCGACGAGAAATGCCACACCGCAATCCCCGCGCTGGCGAAAGGTATGAACAGTCATTTCTACGCAAAG
>JAFXMJ010000034.1 GCA_017530465.1 Bacteroidales bacterium | reverse complement strand
GGATGCACAATATTACGAGGCCGTCAGTTCGCTTTACTCATTCGACGAAATGTTTGTAAAAGCATACCGCCTGCCCGAAAACATCGACGAAGTATCGGCACTCACCAACACGATGAACATATTCAACGCCGACGGCAACGACCTCTACGCACAATGCGCCGAGCGTCTTTACAAGCAGAACCCGACAGCCGAGGCCGCCGCGTCGATAGCCCGTTACAATAGAAAACAAAAAAACTACGACGTAGCCGCCAAGTATTACGCCGAGGCTGTATCAATGGAGCAAAACGCCCAAAAGCAGTCTGACTACCTCTACGAAGCCGCCACTGTCGCCAACAACCTCAAAAAATACCACGAGGCAATCACGTTGGCTAAAAAATCTGCCGCCGCCAATTCCAAAAACGGCGCGCCGTTGCTCTTGATTGCCGCCATCTATATGGTGAATGCCAATAGTTTTGGCGACGACGACTACGCACACCGCACTGTCTATTGGGTGGCAGCCGACTACGCCCAAAAAGCCAAGGCAGCTGATATGAACCTCACCGAAGAATCCAACTCGCTGACTGCCAAGTGCAAACAGCAGTTTCCCAAGAAGGAGGAGGCGTTTATGCACTCCGTCAAGGCGGGCGACGCCGTGACGGTAAAATGTTTTGACACAGAGACCACGACAGCACGGTTTTAGTTTGGAATGTGGGCGGCTCGCCCTCGCTAACAACATATACTGACGGCTATTCCGCAAAAAAATAAAAAAAAGTTTAAAAAAAATTTGCATATAAAGGAAACCTACTTTATATTTGCGGTATGGAAAATACGAACCGCAGTGAGTGCGCCATTTTCCTGTCAACCTGCCCGTGAGAGCGGCGGTTGGCTACTAAACTAAAATTGTTTTCATATCTTGTTTGATTTTAAGTGTTATTTTTTGAAAAAAGTCCGGTCTTTTTTTATCTCCGGACTTTTTTAATGAAAAATAACCGCGAGAGAACTAAAACTAAAACCGTATGTACACTGAAAACGATATCAAATATTTCGCCGAGCGCGGAATAGCCACAGAGGAAATCGACCGTCAGATCGATTGCTACAAAAAAGGGTTTCCTTACCTTGCCATCGTCAGACCCGCCACAGCAAATGACGGCATCAGGTGTCTGAGCGAGGAGGAAATCAACAAATATGCCCAAAAGTACGCCAACGAGGCGGACAATATGAGCATTGTAAAATTTGTGCCGGCATCAGGCGCAGCGTCGAGGATGTTCAAGGATCTCTTTGTATTTGCCTCGGAGTACAACAACACCCCGGAGCAAAAACAGAAGTTCAACGACCCCACCAACCCCGCACGCCGTTTCATCGACAACATCGACCGTTTTGCATTCTACGACAACCTCCAAAAGATTGTCTATGGCAAGTATGGCAAGTCGGTGAAAGAGATGTTGCAGGATCACAAGCCGAGGGAGCTCGTGGAGAGCGTCATCTCCAAGGACGGCCTCAATTATGGCAACCTGCCGAAAGGTTTGATAGAATTTCACCGTTATAAAAACACCTCGCGCACTCCCGTAGAGGAGCATATCGCCGAGGGCATACAATACGCCAAGTCGGGCAAGGACGTCAAGATACATTTCACCGTGTCGCCCGAGCACTTGGGATTTTTCACCGCATTCGTTGACAAGGCGAGGATTTCCTTCGAGGAAAAATTCGACTGCAAGCTCGACATCAGCTTCTCCACGCAGAAGGCTTTCACCGATACAGTGGCTGTGGACGACAACAACGAAATCTTCCGCAACGACGACGGCACTCCCCTATTCCGCCCCGCCGGACACGGTTCGCTCATCGAAAACCTCAACGACATCGACGCACGCATTATATTTATAAAGACAATCGACAATGTAGTGCCCGATTCGCGCAAGGCTGCCACCGTCAAGTACAAGATGGCTCTCGCGGGCTACCTCTTGAAGACCAAGGAAAACATCGCCGATTATATAAAGGTGTTGGAAAACAATCCCACCACGCAGCAGCTCGACGAGACATACGTGTTCATCACCAAAAAGCTCTGCTGCGAATTTGACGAATCGTTCCTCAACCTCCCCGACTCAGAGAAGGCACAGGTGATGCTCGCGAAACTCCGCCGTCCCCTGCGCATCTGCGGTATGGTGAAGAACGAAGGCGAGCCGGGCGGCGGTCCATTTTGGACCAAAAACTCCGACGGCACCACCTCGTTGCAGATTGTGGAATCGTCGCAAATCAACAAGGACGACCCCAAGAGCGCGGAGATAGCCTCGAAGGCCACACACTTCAACCCCGTGGATCTCGTGTGCGACGTCACCGACTGCGAGGGCAACAAGTACGACCTCCGCAACTACACCGACCCGCAGACAGGATTCATCTCGCACAAGTCCAAAAACGGACGCAACCTCAAATCCATCGAGCGTCCCGGACTTTGGAACGGCGCAATGTCGGATTGGATTACAATCTTCGTGGAAGTGCCAATCGAGACATTCAGCCCCGTGAAGACCGTCCTCGACCTACTGAGGGAACAACATCAATAAAATAATTTTACAACGGAAAACACAGAGGAAATCTGTATTTTCCGTTTTTTTCCGTTGTAATTGAAATACAAAGATTGACCAAAAATGTCGTTGATACTTAAAAACGGAACTTTCATCAACCACGAGACCCTCGAATTCAAGAAGGCGGACGTGGTGGTAGAGGAGACGAGCGAAAAACTCGCCTTCCACGAGAGTTATGAACCGCAGCCGGGCGACACGCTTGTAGATTGCTCCGGCAAATACATAATGCATTCTTTTGCAGACGCTTATATGCGCCCGGGGCTTTCGCTCGCAGCGCAGGCCAAGGTGTTTACCAAAAAAGAATCCACGTATTTCAGGTACGTAAGCGACATCCTTTGGAACATCGACAAGTGCATCGACAAGGAATTGTTGTATGCATCGGCACTCTATGCCGCGCTCAACGCCGTGCGCAACGGCACCACATTCGCCATCTGCCGCAACGAGTCGCAGACCTTCATCGAAGGCTCGCTCTCAATCATCAACGCCGCGTTCAACAAGTTGGGCGTGAACACGTTGCAGAGTTTTGCGGCGTCGGAGGCTGACGGCTACGCCACCGCCGAGCGCGAGATTAAGGAAAACGCCAATTACCTCGAATCCAACCAAGGACTTATGGGCATTGCGGCGTCGTACCTCGCAAGCGGCGAACTCGTCAAGGAGACCGCCAAGCTCTGCCAAAAGTTCAAGACGGGACTTCTCGTAAACGCAGCCGAGGACAATATCGACCAAACCAACACTATGCGCGACCACAGAAGAAGCGTCATTTTGAGGTTTTACGAGGCGGGGCTGATGGACTTTTCGTCAACGATTTTGGCTAATGGCAACGCCATCACCGACACCGAGCGCGACTACATCAAAAACAAGCCCGTATGGATTGCGCACAATCCGTATGGCAACTTCCAACGCGGCATCGAGCCTTTCAATTCGATTTGGCTCGAAAACATCGTGATGCTCGGCTCCGATTTTTCGTCGGTGTCGATGCCCGACGCGATGCGCCACGCATATTTTCAAGCAATCAAGACCGACAGCGAGATAGACCTCAATACAGCCTTCAAGCGTCTCAACGCCGCACACAAGTATCTGAAAAACAACGGATTCAAGGGCGACGGCGACAACAATCTGATTGTTTTTGAAAATTGTTCGCCTTTTGAACTTGACCAAAATAATTTTGCAAAACACCTAATGTACAACAAAGACGTGATGGACATCCGCCTCGTGATTGCAAATGGCAAGATTATTGCAAAAAATGGTCATACAACATTGGAGGACGAAAAGGAATTATTGAAATTTATTGCCGAACAGGCCAAGAGAATCAACTGTTAAACATTTTTTTTATTACTGCTAAGAAATTAAACGTACAAGGAAAAACAACATCTATCTTTTTAGAACTTTTTTGAACTTTAATTGAAACGAATTGCAACGAATTAAAACGGATTATTTTGTACAATAATTCGTTTTAATTCGTTCTAATTCGCATTAATTTTTGTTCGGAAAAAAGCCACGCCGTAGGCGGGGTACAATTAATGGAACTATGTCGCTACGCAGCCTGCTCATACCGTTTTCTTGGATTTACCACGGCGTAACGTCGATGCGTAACTCCTTGTACGACAACAAGGTATTGAAGTCGTATCGGTTTGATGTGCCTGTTGTCTCCATCGGCAACATCACCGTAGGCGGCACGGGCAAGACTCCGCATACTGAATTGATAGTCAATATGTTGGAGGATGATTTTAAGATAACAATCCTCAGCCGTGGCTACAAGCGCAAATCCAAGGGCTATCTCCGAGCCACAGCACAATCCACAGTAGCCGACATTGGCGACGAGCCTAAGCAGATGGCGCAAAAATTTGCCGGCAAGGCGGATGTCGTAGTCTGCGAAGACCGCGCCGAGGGCATCAAGCGCATTACCGACGAAGACAAGGCGGACAATATGATGATAATACTCGACGATGCGTATCAGCACCGCAGCGTTTCGCCCGCCGTCAACATCCTATTAATCGATTACAACCGCCCCATCTTTGAAGACCACTTCCTGCCGTGGGGCGACCTGCGCGAATCGCCGAAGGAAAGCAGCCGCGCCAACATCGTCATCGTCACCAAATGCCCGCCCGACGTCAAGCCGATAGACCGCCGCGTCTTCGCCAAGCACGTGGGATTGCTGCCAAGTCAGTCGATTTTTTTCACCAACTTCAATTATATGCCGATGAAGGCTGTTTTTGCGGAGGGCAACAATGCCGCGCCCGCAGTCACCGAGGCGACGCAGATATTGCTCGTCACCGGCATTGCAAATACCAAGACGATAGAGGATTACGTGGCGAAGTCGTTGTCCAAAAACATAACGCACATTAAATATAAGGATCACCACAATTTTAGCAAAAAGGACGTTGCGAAGATTGCCAACGCCTTTGCAGCACTGCCCGGCAGCGACAAGGTGATAGTCACCACTGAAAAAGACGCTGTACGGCTCAACGAAATGGACTTTTCCCCCGAATTGAGGCAACGTATGTACTACCTGCCCATCGAGGTCAATTTTGTATTTGACGACGAATTAGAACTTAAAAACGAAATACTCAAATATGTTACAGAAGATAAAAGAAACTACCGGCTACATACGACAGTGCGTCAATTTTGAGCCGGAAATAGGCATCATCCTCGGCACAGGCCTTGGCAACCTCGCCAACGACATCGAAGTCGTAAAGACCGTGCCTTACAAGGACATCCCCAACTTCCCCGTATCAACTGTACAGGGTCACAAAGGTCAACTCGTATTCGGCTACCTCGGCGGCAAAAAAGTGGTCGCTATGCAGGGACGCTTCCACTTCTACGAGGGTTACACAATGCAGCAGGTAACGTTCCCCGTCCGCGTGATGAACGAATTGGGTATCAAGTTGTTGATAGTCAGCAACGCATCGGGCGGTATGAACCCGACATTCAAGACCGGCGACATTATGGTAATCACCGACCACATCAACCATTTTGGCACCAACCCGCTGATTGGCCCCAACATCGACGAACTCGGCCCGCGCTTCCCCGAAATGAGCGAGGCTTACGACCGCCGCTACATCAAATTGGCGTTTGAGATTGCCGAGGAGTGCAACATCCATTTGCAGAAGGGAGTTTACATCGGCGTTACAGGCCCGACATTCGAGACACCGGCTGAATACAGATTTTTCCACATCGCCGGAGCTGACGCAGTGGGAATGAGCACAGTGCCGGAGGTAATTGTGGCAAGGCACAGCGGACTGCCCGTATTCGCATTGTCGGTAATCACCGACCTTGGCGGCGGCCCCATCGCCGAAAAGCCGACCCACGAGGAAGTTCAGCAAGCCGCCAACGCCGCCGAACCGCGTATGACGTTGGTAATCAAAAAAATGATTGAACGCATTAAATTCTAACGTGAATTTGTACAACGCCTTGCGGCGTTGAGGTTTTTATAAACGAAAATTACCGTGAATTACACGTCAATTATCGTCAATTTTTTTTAGAAATTGATGGTAATTGACGAAAAAATTGACGGTAATTTTTGTTTAAAAAAAAGCCGCCGTAGGCGGTAATCTAAAAATTTTTGTTTATGAAATTATCGTTTTCCACCTGTCCGAACGACACTTTTATTTTCTATGCCATTGCCAATAAGAAGATTGACTTGGAGGGCATTGAGTTTGAAATTTCGATGCACGACATTGACGTTTTGAACAAGAACGCCGCATCGGACGACGCCCCCGAAATCACCAAAATCAGCAGCAACGCTTACGGCATCGACCTTTGGAAAAATTATGTAACATTGGATGCCGGCGCGGCTC
>JAFXMJ010000317.1 GCA_017530465.1 Bacteroidales bacterium | reverse complement strand
CATCACTTGGTATAAAATCCGCAAAACTTTTCTTCCCTTGCTCTAATCACGACAATTACAAATCCGCCCCTGCAAACTTATTCATTCCTCGAATTAGATGGCGAAGGTTGCCGACGAGTTCTTGACTCTCTTGCAAAATGTGGATTGTGAGCAATAGCGTGTTGAGCGGAAACGTGCCGTCCTGCATATTGTCAATGATGGACTTGCGGTCGTGCGAAATCTGTTGCTGAACCTTGTTGCAGGCCTCACGCAAATTTTCCGCATTGGTGAAATCTCCACTTTCAAGCATTTTGAGAGCCTCGTTGAATTGCGCCAAAACCGAATCCTTTGTGTTTTCAAACCATTGATTATACGCCTTGGGGAGCGGCGAAAAACTATTGCCAATGTGTTCGCGCAAAGGTTCGTTGATACGTTTGAGACAATAAAGCATTTGTTGACACGAATTAATGCCAAGGAAATACCAAGTGTTTTTTGCCAACAACGAACACTCCTGCGAATACAGCCGCCGCAATGTAAGAACCTCGCGTTTGCGTTGACGTTTGAGCGATTTGTGTTCCTCGTCGGTGAGCGACAACGCCCTTTTGAGCGGCTGATATTGTTCTTTCAGAAATGCGGATGTCAGATTATTATAAGTATTGACAACAAAACGCAATCGAGCCGCATTGCCCATACGGATATGTTCGCACAAAAGCGTCCAAACAATCTTGGTGTCCTTGCTTTTTTGAATCTCCAAAAAGAGTTTTTCTTCTTCGAGATTTTCCTTCGGGGTTTTACTGATGGTTTTGCTGACGAGCAAATAAACCGCCAAAATTATCGAAAGTAACATCGCCACATAACCGCCAAAATACATCAAATTGGTAAGCAAAAAACAGAATATGAATGCCGCGCCTGCGGTGATGAACCATCCGCCGATAACACTCAAAACGCCCGTGATACGAAATACAGCCGATTCTCTGCCCCAAGCCCTGTCGGCGAGCGATGTGCCCATTGCCACCATAAATGTAACGTATGTTGTGGAAAGCGGAAGTTTTAGACTTGTGCCAATGGCTACCAAAAGCCCCGCAAGTACGAGATTGACGGCGGCACGTATCATGTCAAATGCCGCACCTTGTGGCAGGTGCATTTCGTCGCTGTTGAACCGCGAATCTATCCAATTAAGAAGTCTTTTAGGAACAATACGGGCAACAAATTTGGCGGTAGAATTGCCGCTACGAACCAATGTACGTGCTATTGGCGACGAACCAAACATCTCATCACCTTCGTCTTGACGGCTAAGGTCAACGGAAGTTTTCACCACATTCTGCGCCTTCTTGGAGAATACGAGCGACATCACCATCACCACTCCGGCAATAATGAGGAACATTACGGGCGTGTTGGCGTTTTTCATCAGCGAACTCATCATAAACGAATCGGGATTACCGCTGCCGTTAGCAACGTAATCTTGATAGGCGTCGAGCCCTGTAAGCGGAACGCCAACAAAGTTAACAAGGTCGTTGCCGGCAAATGCCATTGCAAGCGCAAATGTTCCGAATAGTACAATGAATTTCAATACAGGGAGTTTCAATGCGCTCATTACCGTCATCAAAACGCTAAAAATAACAACACCTCCGCCAAGTATCAACCAAGCATTAGAATTGATAAAATCTTTCAATTCGGGCGACATAAACGAACTGTTTTTCAAGCCGTTAATAAGCAAAAACCATATAATGCTCGTGGCGGCAATGCCGGAAAAAATTCCAATCTTCAACGAACTACTTGTCAAGCCGCCCATATCGCCATTGTAGGCTGTTGTCTTGCCGTTGATACGATAGGTGAACGTGAAAACCATTCGGCTCAGCCACATCACCAACGTACCTGCCACAAAGGCAATGGCAACCGAAAGGAAAATACCAAGAATTACGCTGATGGCTTTTTCGGTGTTGAGCAAATCGCCCAAAACAAGTGGCGTGCCGTCGGAGGAAATCTCACCGCGCCAAAGTTTCAGCACGGCAATGGCAAATGCACCGCCCAACAATTCAAAAACCATACTTACGGTTGTTGAGGTTGGCATACCGAGCGTGTTGAAAACATCGAGCAAAATAATGTCGGTAACCATCACCGCCAAAAAAACGCACATCACCTCGTAAAACGAGAAATATTCGGGCGTCATAATGCCGTGTCGCGCCACGTCCATCATACCGTTGCTAACGGCTGCACCGGCAAAGATACCGACAGCCGAGACTATCAATATCGTTTTAAACTGTGCCACTTTTGCCCCAATTGCCGAATTTAGGAAATTGACAGCATCGTTGCTGACACCAACCACAAGGTCAAAAACCGCTAATACACAAAGGAATACAACGATTCCAAGAAAAATTAAATCCATCTTTTTTGTCTATTATAATTTTGACGCAAAGGTTGGCAATACTTGTTACAAAATGATTACAACGGTGTTACAAGGTTGTGAAAGAATTGAATTGTTACAATCTTGTTAAAAGTTGTACATAATGCGCAATCCATTGAACAAAAAAGCGTAATTTTGCATCCATAAAAGATACACGTATGGCAAAACGGATTCTTATTGTTGACGACGAGCCGGATATTTGCGAGATACTCCGTTTTAATCTTGAAATGGATGATTATGAGGTTTTTACGGCGGAGAGTGCGGACGAGGCTCAGCAAATAGTTGATTGCAGTTTGCTGCGCGAAGAGCCAATCAACCTGATACTTCTCGATGTAATGATGACTCCAAAATCGGGCTTTGAATGGGCGCAAGAACTCAAAAACGACGTCCGCACATCAGATATTCCAATCATCTTTTGCACGGCAAAGACGATGGAAAAAGATTTGCTGCAAGGGTTTGACATCGGCAGCGATGATTATATATGCAAACCGTTTAGTATCAGCGAAGTAAAAGCAAGAATCAAAGCGGTTTTAAAGAGGACTTTTAAGACTAACGAAACACTGCCGTCGCCTCAAAATACCAATGCTATCAAATACGAAGGCATTGTTATGGAACTCGACCGCAAAGAATGTTACGTGGACGGCAAGTTGGTGATTTTGACCAAGTTGGAATTTGAATTGTTGAGCCTTCTACTTTCCAAACCCGGACAAGTGTTGTCGCGAGAAACAATCCTTCAAACCGTTTGGCCAAGCAACACCATTGTACTTGACCGCACTGTTGATGTCAATATCACTCGTATCCGCAAAAAGATAGGCCGTTACGGAGAATATTTGCGCACAAAATTTGGTTACGGTTATATGTTTGGAAAATGAAACAGACAAGGTTTACAAACAAGATTTTTATTTTGGCGACAATACTTGCCATTTTGTCCACGCTTTTTTTCGGCATCTACGAGTATAGGCGCGAACAATCTTTTCGTGTTGACATTCTTCATTCGCGACTTCAACTCAACAATTATAACTACCTCGACAACAAGGCAGAACCCAACATCCGTGTTACAGTTGTTGATACACTTGGCAATGTGCTTTTTGACACCGAGGAAAAGGACATAAGCCGTATGGACAATCACTTAAAAAGGGATGAGATTCAGGCGGCACTGCGCCATACAAGCGGCTATGTAATCAAACGTGCGTCAGAGACCAACGGCGAAAAATATTTCTATTCGGCAACGCTTTTTGGCGACAAGATTGTGCGGTCGTCGGTGCCATATTCAGCCGAGTTAACATCCTCACTTGTACACGATTACACATTGTTGTATTACACGGTTTCCATCCTTGCGCTGATAGCCATTGCGGTGTATTTTCGCTACCGATACGAACACAGCGAGCGCGAAAAACAGCGCATCAAACGTCAACTCACCGAAAATGCGGCACACGAACTCAAAACCCCCGCCACCACCATCGAAGGTTATCTCGAAACCCTTGTCAAAAATCCCGAAATTAGCGAACCAAAGCGCAAAGATTTTCTTGAAAAATGTTACGCTCAAAGTCTGCGTATGAGCCGTTTGCTTTCGGACATGAGCACCCTCACTCGCTTGGACGAAGCTAATATCGCACGTCCGCAGATATTGATAGATGCGGCACAGATTATCCGTCAGATTCAGGACGAGACTATGGATAAATTTGAGAATCAACACATTGAATTGCAAATTCAAATTCCATCATCACTGCCGATGACGGGCGATAGTTCGCTTCTTTATTCGCTTTTCCGCAATATTTTCAGCAACACGCTTGCATACGCCACCAATGCAACGTTTTTTCGCGTAGAAGCGAGTTCTATGGGCAACATCCTAATTTTCAGATTTATAGACAACGGAGTCGGAGTGCCATCAGAACAGTTGCCCCACATCTTTGAACGTTTTTATCGAATTGACAAAGGGCGTTCCAGACGTCTTGGCGGCACGGGTCTCGGACTTGCCATTGTCAAAAACATAGCCATTCAATACGGCGGCTCTGCCACTACATTTTCCACACCCAAAGGCGGTTTGACAATAGAAGTGCAATTAGCGCAAAAATAATTTCCAATCCACGAAAACATTTGTAACTTTGCGAAACATTAAAAACACAAAATTATGACAAACCAAAGAATCACTCCAAATCGCATCACGCAACTCGCTGCAAACGAAGTGTTTGTATTCGGCAGCAATCTCCAAGGCCACCATTACGGCGGGGCGGCGAGGATAGCCGAAGAAAAATTTGGCGCAATATTCGGACAAGGCGTCGGCTTGCAGGGACAGTCTTACGCCATACCGACAATGCAAGGCGGCGTCGAAACCATCCGCCCATACGTCGATGAGTTCATCGAATTTGCCAAACAGCATCCCGAATTCACCTTCCTCGTCACAAGAATCGGCTGCGGCATCGCGGGCGCCGAACGCACCAAGCTCGCTACACAGCAGGATATCAT
>JAFXMJ010000316.1 GCA_017530465.1 Bacteroidales bacterium | reverse complement strand
GCCGAATATCCGCTTTATAATTGGGAAAAAAACAAGGGCTATCCCACCAAAGACCACCGTCTCGCCATCATTGAACACGGTGTCTGCCCGCTGCATCGTTTGAGTTACGAACCCTGTCAGCCGCGTCTTAGTCTATGATAGTTTACATTTGTAACAGGGTGATTGACAGGAATTTTACAAAGTTAAACGGACTTTTTTCTATTTTATTTGTCTTAAAGACGATGTAAATTGCGGCGAAAAAACAAAAAACTTCCCATTAAAACGTTTGAAGTTGAAGAGTTTTAATGGGAAGTTATTATTGTTATATAATGTGTCGAGGTTAAGCGACGGAGGGGGAGCGGTGTAGCGTCATCTCTTGATGACAAATGAATCGAAGAAATCGCGCACTTCCTGTGGCATTTTTTCGTTGCCTTTGGAATCTTCTACTATTATGAAGTAGTAATTATTGTCCCTTACTGACACACAATAATGTATAGTTATATTTGGGGCGACCTCCTTTACGCTGAAAATTTTAGTATTTTGTCCGTCCAAAACGTAGTATTTCTCGGCAACGTCGGTGTATTGTTTGCCTCCAAAATGTCTGTTGGCAGTGTTAATTTCATCTTCCAAATTCAATTTAGAATATGATTTGTAATAAGTGACGGTATAGTCTATTCCCCGAAAATTTTGAGACCAATGGTGTACAGAGCCATCCACTGTATGATGTATGCTGGTAGCTTTGCCGGGGAACTTCACTGAAAAATTGCCTGGCGATGCAAAAAAGCCGTTGTCGTCTATTCTTTCGTTGACATATACATTAGTTAGACTGTCCACCAAGCGACGACGAGCCGGCATATCCTTGTCGTCTATGTACTGGGCATAATCCTCGTTTTCTATCATTTGTTCGGCGTACCACAACGCCTTGTCGGCCTGACGGATTTTTTCAATACTTTTTCCCAACATAAACTTGTCATATTCGGAGATGAACTTGTTGAATTTTGTTAAGACGGCCTCTTTTTTCTTCTGTTTTTTTTGTTGGATTTCTATTTGTTTTAATTCTTCGTAATACTTATTCACAGCGTTTGTGATTGTACCAATTAGCAACAATACGCCACACACACCCGCCAAAGCGATAAAAGACTTTTTGCGTTTTTTATTTGTCTGTTCGTGCGAATCGTATTCTTTGATTATGTAGTTTTCGGCAAGACCATCGAAGCCTTTGGGCGGGAACCCGTATTTGTTGTACGACTCATCGCCTTTGAGGAATGTCAGCCACAGATGGTAAAACGGTATCAATTGCTTCCATTCCGGGAGCTCTCTGTCGTGACAGCGTTTGGATGCCTGCGCATACAAAAACCAGATGGCTGGTATCCAAGCTAGTGTGAAGAACACATTTCCTATCAGTTCTCGCGACAATATCAGAAGATATGCGTATGCAGCAAATATCGCCAACGATATGATGTATTCCGTTCTGGATATTCGTCCGCTGAGGGTCAAGGGTGAGCGGAACATCTTCGTTGGTGGCTCATTGACTTCTACGATGTGAGGTTCAAGTTGTATTCCATAGATTGACCCTGATGCCGCTTGTATTGATGATTCTTGCATAAATGCAGCATTGCTTTGAGCGGCGAGTAGTTTTCCCATATCTTTTTCCACCGCCGAGTAAACTTTTTCGACATAATTGCCTGATAGAATCGCCAGGAGTAATACGCCCAATAAGACTCCTGTGCACGCCACCACCACAAAGTAATCGTCGCATCCGTTTGAAAAATCCAGCACTGTGGTATTTTGCCTACGGGATATGGCAATATTGACCCTAACGAGGAAACTAAACCGGATGTGGACTTTGTCGTTGTTTCCAAGTATCTCGCAGCCAGGGAAACGTCGTCTTAGGATGCCGATGATGGTGTATGAAATCGAAGGGTTCGTTGTATTGAGTACGAGTTCCATAACAAATTTTTATAGATTGTTACTACCTTAATAAACCAGCAATAACAAATGCAATTATTGCTGCAACCGCAAATAATATCAGGTGCAATAACATTTTGTACCTGTAATGAGCTCTCACTTTTTGTTCGAGCATTGGCATTTGTCGTTGAGCGTATTCGACGCAGAGACCGTCGTCAATGTAGTCGAGGCAAAGGTTGTAGGCCTCTACATAATCGTCTCTGTTTATGTATTTTCGCATCAGTGACTTAAACTCTTTTAGAGTTTCCTCGTTGTCACTAATTTTTGCAGCCGGGGGATTATTCGGCGGCTGCATTGGAGATGGTTCCGATGAATTTTTTGTAAAGTCCATATTCTATACCATTTTGTTTATCAACTTGTCTAAGTCGTGTTTTACAAAGGTATAAAATAATTGATAAATACAAAAAAACGAGGCAAAATTTTGTTTTTGCCTCGTTTTTTATTGTGAAGCAGGCGAGCCGCCTGCATTCCATATTAGGCGGGACGCCTTATCTTATTCTGCCTTCAAGATGAACCAATTCTTTTTGCCCTTCTTGACGAGGATGTATTTGCCGTCGAGGAGGTAGGTGGAGTTGATTACGAGAGTGTCATCAGAGATTTTTTCTTGGTTGATGGAGACGGCGTTTTCCTTGATGCTGCGGCGACATTCGCTCTTGGAGGGGAAACATTTGGATTTTTCTGCCAAGAGGTCGAGGATGCCGATGCCGTTTTTGAGTTTGGCGGCGGAGATTGAGTATTGCGGTACGCCCGCAAATACTGCGAGGAACGATTGCTCGTCCAAACTCAAAAGTTGCTCCTTTGTGCCTTTGCCAAAGAGAATTTGAGAGGCTGCAATGGCTTGATTGTAAGCGTCTTCGCCGTGTACCATAATGGTGATGCGCTTTGCGAGTTCGCCTTGGAGGAGACGACGGCCTGGGTCTTCGCGGTGCTTGGCGATGAGGGCTTCGATTTCTTCGCGGGTCAACATCGTGTAAATCTTGATGTAACGCTCGGCGTCTTCGTCGGAGGTGTTGATCCAAAACTGGTAAAACTCGTATGGCGTGGTGTAACGTGCATCGAGCCAAACGTTGCCTTTCTCGGTCTTGCCAAACTTGGTGCCGTCTGCCTTCTTGATGAGGGGGCAGGTGAGACCAAATGCCTCAGCCTCCTGACCGTCGATGCGGCGGATGAGTTCGGTGCCGGTGGTGATGTTGCCCCATTGGTCTGCGCCGCCCATTTGGAGTTTTACGTTGCGGTTTTTGCGGAGCCAATAGAAGTCGTAACCCTGCATCAACTGATATGAAAATTCGGTGAAGGACATACCCTCGCGGCTGTCGTCGGCAAAACGTTTCTTTACCGAATCCTTCGACATCATATAATTGACAGTGATGTGCTTGCCGATGGTGCGGATGAAGTCGATGAATGTGATGTCTTTCATCCAATCGTAGTTGTCAACGAGTTCAGCGTGGTTGGGCGCGTCGCTGTCGAAGTCGAGGAATTTGGCGAGTTGTTTTTTGATGGCTTCCTTGTTGTGATTGAGGGTTGCTACATCGAGGAGGTTTCTCTCCTGCGACTTGCCCGATGGGTCGCCCACCATACCTGTAGCACCTCCCACGAGGGCAAATGGCTTGTGTCCCGCCATTTGGAAGTGTTTGAGTATCATAATACTTACAAGGTGTCCTATGTGGAGCGAGTCGGCTGTGGGGTCGATGCCCACGTATGCCGAGGTCATTTCTTTCGCTAATTGTTCCTCAGTGCCGGGGGTGATGTCGTGAATCATCCCGCGCCATTTCAAATCGTCTATAAAACTCATTTTTTTGTAACAATAATTTAGTGTTTTTCAACGCCTTGCGGCGTTGGTTTTGAACATAAATTTAAACGAATTTTAGCGAATTAAAACGAATTTTCTTGTTGGTAATTCGTTTTAATTCGTTCTAATTCGCTAAAATTTTCGTTTATAAAAATCCGCCGCCGTAGGCGGTGCAAATTCGCGTTTAAAGTTTGAAGCGCGACAGGAATTTCATATCGTTCTCGAAGAACATACGGATGTCTGTAACGCCGTAGCGGAGCATTGCGGTGCGCTCGATGCCCATACCGAATGCAAAGCCTGAATATACTTCGGGGTCGATGCCGCAGTTGCGGAGGACGTTGGGGTGTACCATACCGCAGCCCAATACTTCGAGCCAACCGGTGTTTTTGCAGATGCCGCAGCCTTTGCCGCCGCAGATGGAGCAACTAACGTCCATTTCCGCGCTCGGTTCGGTG
>JAFXMJ010000315.1 GCA_017530465.1 Bacteroidales bacterium | reverse complement strand
CTGCAACGGTTCGAGGCCGCCGTAAGTAGTTTCGCCGATGGAGAGTTGGTGTTCGTTGATGTTGCCAACCACATTGTATGTAACTGACGCTTCGGGAATTACGCCGCGCAACTTGCCACTGTCCCAATCGTATATCTTCCTCATCGCCCCTGCGGGATATGTCGCAGCATTGGAATGATAAAGGAAACCATAAAGTGTGTGAGAATCAGCGGCATACGTAATAATATTGCCGCATCCGCCCGATGCCGACTTGGTAATCAGGAAGTTGGTGCAGGCGTCGCCGCCGCTGATTGCGCCGATTATCAGCGCGAATGTCAGAAGTATGTATCTTGTCATAATTGATGTTTTAGTTTTGGGACGGCAATTTACAAAAAAAATGCGGTTATGACACATTTTTTCAAAATTTTTTTTGCAGAATCAATTTTTTGGAACGGTTTTGGAAATATGAAGGGTACAGAAAAATGAAATATGAACTTTTAAATTTTAAATAATTATGGAGAGACGTTACGCAATGTTGTGGTTCATAGCATTCATCGTGCTTGGAATCGCATTAAGTTAAGGAGAGCCAACAAAAACAGGCTCACATCATTTTTTATCAAATTTAGTTTTTGGGATGTTTTTTTAGATGTGGCGCGGCAAGATGTCGCGCCACATTTTTATTTTGCCTCTACCGCCTTGTAACTTTCTATATTTCTGTCTTTTGACGAAAATTTGATGGCAAGTTTTACGATGCGTCGGCCATCGTCGAGCACGGCGGCTGTATAGTCGCGGTCGTCGATTTGGTCGAGGGCAGATTGTGTGCTATGGTCGTATTTCAATTCAATTACATAAATGGTCTTGGGCATTTTGAGGATTAAATCTGCCTTGCCGAGAGCGGTCTCCATATTGGCGGTGATGTCGGCGCCGTATGCCGCAAGCATAGTGTAAAGTATTGAATGATAATGTTTTTCATTCATATTGTTGAGCGAAAATGGAAACCTTCGGAAAAATTTCTGCAACGCCTCAATAAACTTTTTCAAGTCGTCGTCCTTTGCAAAATCGATGAAAGCCTTCTTGATTGGAATCGCGTCCTGCACATTGTAAGTGTAGCGGTTGAGCACTTTTGCCGTGGAAGACTTGACCTCCTCATTTGGATAGCCCAAAGTGTAAGTGTCATATTCGGGGTCGTACCCCTTGATGGTGAGGTAGCCTGCCTGAAAAAGGAACGGCACCAAGTCTGTAACCTGTTCCACGGGCTGGTCAAAACGGTCTGAATCACACTCCACATTGTCAAAATCGAACATCTGCATATCAAACTTGCGAATCAACTTGATGAGAGCGGAGGGCGTGGCGGATTTAAACCAAAAATTGTTTAACATTCTGTCGTTCAATGCCTTGATTACAGAAAATGGATTGAAAACGCCTTGCTTTTTGTATGAAAAATTATAGCCGTCGTATTTGTTCTTGAATTTTGCAACAGTTTGCTCGAATGTAAACCCATGTAAATCCGCAAATCGTTGGATGTCAGGCTTCAACGTTGTAAGAAATTCGTCCATCGAAATGCCGCAAATAGTCTCATATTCAGGCAGCAAAGAGATGTCCTCCAAATTGTTCAATGCCGAGAATATCGACATCTGCGAAAACTTTGTGATGCCGGTGATAAACACAAAACGGATGTATTCATCAAGTTCCTTCAAAGGCGAGAAAAACTTGTTTTGGATAGCGCGAACCTTGTTTTGAAGTTCGTCATTGTCAACGGTGTCAAGCATTGCGGCGTCATATTCGTCGATGATTACCACAACCTTTTTGCCCGTTTTTTGGAAGGCACTTTTTATAATGTCAGACAACCTTACGCCGCTGTCGTCGGAGTTTTTGGAGAGTCCAAAGTCGGCTTCAAATTCGTCCAACATTCTGTTAATGATGGCGTTGATGCTTTCCACTGTAACGTCCTTCGCCTTCGCAAACGTAATGTTTAGGATTGGAAATTTCACCCATTCTTTCTCCATCGCATCAATTTTAAGCCCACGAAACAATTCGCGGTTGCCGCTGAAATATTCTTTCAACGTACTGCACATCATCGACTTACCGAACCGCCTCGGACGCGAGAGAAACACATACTCATAGTTATGCGTCATTCTATAGACCAAATCAGTCTTGTCAATATAGACGTACTTGCCCTCAATTATTTTGCTAAACGTCTGAGTGTCAACCGGATATTTACGTTCTTCCATAATTGCCAATATTTGTTTTGTGCAAAGATAAATTATTTTTCAGGAAATGACAAAAAAATTTTGTAATGTCAAAATTTATATAGATATTTGCGTTGTTAACCTTCAACGAAAAGCCGCAGGGCGTTAAGCGAGGTTGACGGACATATAATAAAGGCGTTACTTTACGCTTTGTTCTTGACAAATTGGAATTTGGACGATTCTGTATATAGTAGTCATAACAAGGCAGCGGTGATGCCCATTGGGTATGTAAAATTGTATCTATACGTGTTCGCGTATGGATACCTTTGCATAATTCGTGGGCTTTCGGCGTTGCTCGTTTCTGACTACTGGGCACGTCCAAAGCCTCAATTTGTGGGACGAGTAACAAAGTAAAATCCCACGTTTTTTATGTGCCTAATTGAAGTTAACATTTTCCTTTCTGATTCGGGATTTGCAGAAAGACAAACTTTTTCAATTCCAACAAAATGAAACGAAAACATCTAATTATTATGCTGTTGGCATTGCTTGGCATCACAACCTTCTCCCAAGGTTGTAGCAAGGACGATGATGATGGCGGAACAGAAGTTGTCAATGGCGGCAGCAACAACAATGGAGATAATACCGGAACTAACAACGGTGGCTCCGCCTCCAATGATGACAAGCCCACCAACGGTGATGGCACCAACAATGGCGGCGAGACCAAGACTGACCTCACCACGCTTGACTGGAAGGTAGAATGGGATTATATCAGCGATGATTTTTTCCCAAGTTGGACTTATATGCAATTGAAAAACAAACAATTTGCAGAG
>JAFXMJ010000314.1 GCA_017530465.1 Bacteroidales bacterium | reverse complement strand
TTCGTCGGTGAGATCGTCGTACCCGACGAGGTGCAGCACGCCGTGAATCATCACGCGCAGCAACTCTGTTTCACGCGAAACATTAAAATTTTCGGCATTGTCGCACACCCTGTCGTAACTGATGAACATATCTCCACTCACATATTTATCTTCGACGTAATCGAAAGTGATAATGTCGGTGTAGTAGTCGTGACCGAGGTATTGCTTGTTCATATTCCAAAGATACTCGTCGGAACAGAAAATATACGACAAGTTTCCCGTGAAACAATGCTCATTTTTCACGGTGTAGTCAATCCAATCCCTCAACGACTGCTCGTCGGGAAGGGTAAAATCGACGTCTTCAAAGTTGAAATCAATGTTCATCGCGCACTAATTTTTCAGATTGAAATACATATTGATGAGCGTGCCGCCTTCGAGAAACTCCGCCTTGTCGCTGAGTTCGCGGATAAGGTATACTCCCCTACCGCTAAACTTTTGGATGTTTTCGGGTAGGGTCGGGTCGTCGAGGTTGTCGTAATCAAAGCCGAGACCTTCGTCCTTGACGGAGAGAATGAGTTGCCCGTCGTCTATCTTGGCATTGATGAAAACATACTTGGTGAGGTCGCACTTGTTGCCGTGACGGATGGCATTAGTGGCAGCCTCCAACGTGGCGACGAGTATGTTGCCGTACAAGTCCTCGGCGATGTGGTACTCCGCGCTCAATTGGTCGATGAAATTCTCCACCACCTTTATGTTTTCGATGTCGGATGTGATTGTAATAAATGTTTTCATACGATACAATTAGTCTAAGTTTTGTATATAATCGTTGTAAATATTCTGATAAAACAAATTGAGGTTTACAGGCGAAAGATTGATGTATTCCTTGACGCCAAAATCCTTCAATTTAAGGTTTAGATTGTCGCGATTAATATTTTGAAAATCCGAACCTTGTTTGCTCTCACGTTTTTCCTCAAAATCTTGAGATTTTTCGGCTTTCTCGAGGTCAAGAAGTTTGTTGAAGATGGCATCCTGACGGTTCAACATACCACGATTGATGTTGCGGTTGATGATGTCGTTCTTGTTTTGCTCCATCATCTGTTGAATTTGGTTCATCAATTTCTGCTCCTCGCCCGAAAGTCCTTGCTGTCCTTTCATCTCCTGCAACTTTTGCATCATCATCTCCTGCATTTTTAGGCTTTCCGCCAACTGTTGCGCTGACGGTTTGCCGCCCTCTTGAAGTTGTTGAAGCATATTTTGGAGATGCTGTTTGAGGGATTGCTGCTGATTTTTCATCTGTTGAGTATTCTCTTGACGCTGTTGCATTTCCTTCTTGTTGCGTGAAGTAGATTCTACCTGCTCTTGCTGCGACTGATTGCCCTGCTGATTCTGTTGATTCTGCATTTGGTCAGCAATTTCATCAAAAATTAACGCCAAATCATTGACGTTGGTGAGCAATTGCTGCTGCGACGACATCACAGATGAACGCGAATTGTTGTTGATGCCGCTGAAAATCTTATTGAAATTAGTATTGATGTCATCAATCTTTTCATAAACGGTGTGTCCAAGTTCAGGAACACGCTTTGCAAGCACGTAAATCGAATCTTTCACGAGTGCAAAATCCTTCTGAATAGAATTTTCAGCACGTAAAAAATCCGTTGACAAATAAACACTTTGAGTATTTGACTTCAACTGATTAATCAAACTCTCTTGATTGAAAGAAATCGTCAACAAATTGTCCAAAATCTGACGTATATCATTGATGTTTTCCTGATATTTTTTCTGCTGATTTTGCATCTGCAAGCCCTGCATTTGGTCAGCCAAATCCTCAATCTGCTCCGAAGACTCCTCCATCTGCTCCGAAAGTTGCTCACGACGCTGACGCGAATTTTGGTTTTGATTGTCATTTTGCTGATTCTGATTTTTGTTAGAATCAGTTTTTTGTGAATCAGACCGCTGCGAATCCTGTTTTTGCGTGTCAGATTTCTGTGAATCTTGCTTTTGTGTATTTGTTTCTTGTGAAACAGACTGCTGCGAATCCGATTTCTGAGCGTCATTATTATCATTATTGGCGTCTTTTTTCTGATTCTGCGAATCAGATTTGTCGCCGTTTTGAGCATTATTATCAGACTTGTTAGGCTTGTTTTCCAAATCGTTCAACTCATTTTGTTGATGTAGGAGGTTGCGTTTCAAATCTTCAAACTGAGATTTGACGTCATTAATTTGGAGTTTGTTGTCCCCTAACTCCTCATTCAATCGCATCAAATCGTTGTAATCCCTGAATTTTTCGCTGAATTGATTCAACAAATCTTCCATTTTTTGAGCTAAATCCTGGTTATCAGCGTCAGAATTTTGGTTGTTTTGCGACTGATTGTCGGCGTTTTTGTCAGACTTATTCGCATTATTCTTGTCTGATTTGTTGTTTTTGTTGCTTTGATTAGCATTTGGATTGTCCTCCTGCTCTTTGATTTCACGTGAAATATCACGAAGATCATCCGCCAAATCGTCCAAATCTTGAGTCAATTTTTGCAATTTGTTGTCAACATTATAGATCTTCATCAACTCGCTATTGCGCTCCAACTGCTCATCGATTTGGTCAAAATCAAACTTCAAATCCGAAATATTGTCGCGGAGACTCTTCTCATTGAGGGAGTTTTTCATTTCGTTAATCTTATCCAACAATTCCTTGATGTCGTCGGTGAGAAGATTGTCCCAAAGTTCCTGCAATTGACGTTGTTTTTCCATCAAATCTTCCGACATTTCGGGCGAAAGTTGGTTTTCAAAGGCGTTTTTCGACGAATTTTCTTGCGAAAGTTCCTGCATCAACTGCTGCAAACGGTTCTGTTTTTCCATCAGATT
>JAFXMJ010000313.1 GCA_017530465.1 Bacteroidales bacterium | reverse complement strand
TTTTCTGTCATCAATTTTATCCCAATCAACATCGGGAAAACACATGTCATATTCTTTAATTTCAATTTTCATATTCGTCTATCAATTACTTTGTTACTTCAATCAATTTCTCCCAGACTTTGACCATGGCTAGGGTGTCGAGTTCGCAGTAGCGGAGGAGGGCTTCGCGAGTGGCTGCGGCCTCTTCAGGGTCCATGTTCTGGATGCGAGGAAAGACGGTCATAGCATCGCCACCATTCTGCACGCGAGTGTCGAGGTTATGGTAGTCGAGCTGAGGATCATCAGGAAAGAGGGATGGCAACACGCGCTTGATACTGAACGAATTGCCCATTGATGGCAGGTAATAACAACCAGCCTGGAAGGGATCGAGCAAGTCAACAATATGGTCACGAATGTTCAGCAGATGCACAGCCAAATCAGGACAGAGCACTGCCATCGGCATCGGCGGCGACCCCATCATCGGCACCACCACTCTCGACGCCGTAAAACTCTTCATGGCTGACCCTGAGACCGAGGGCATCATCATGATTGGCGAGATTGGCGGCAGCATGGAGACCGACGCGGCATATTGGATCAAGGAACACGGCACCAAGCCCGTTGTTGGTTTCATCGCCGGACAGACCGCGCCCAAGGGACGTCGTATGGGACACGCAGGTGCAATCATCGGCGGCAAGGCGGATACTGCAGCCGCTAAGATGCAGATAATGCGCGAGTGTGGCATCCACGTAGCCGAATCGCCCGCAGACCTCGGCAGGCTTATGGCTGAGGCTCTCAAGAAGTAAGGTTTAAGATTTTTTTTACTCATAGTTTTATTTTTTTTCCGCCGGATATGTCGTTGTTTCCATAATTTTTTATTTTCATCTGTCTATCCGGCGGTTTTTTTATTGTATTATGAAGACAATCAAAATATCGGCAGACATTGTAGAGTGCGGCAAGGACGAACTCAATGCCGAAGACCGTCGCCTTGTTCAGAGCGCGGAAGATTTTCTCGGGCATGCATACGCGCCGTACTCCAAATTCAGCGTGTCGGCGGCGGCAATGCTCGACAATGGCGTCATCGTCAACGGTACCAACCAGGAAAACGCCGCCTCTCCGTCGGGACTTTGTGCCGAGAGGACCACGGTCTTCTATGCCAACTCTATGTACCCGCAAAACAAGGTCGTAACACTTGCAATATCAGCGTTTTTCGAGGGTCAGATTGTGAAAAGCCCCATCACCCCGTGCGGCTCGTGTCGTCAGGTATTGTTGGAGACTGAAAAGCGTTACAATTCGCCCATCCGCCTTATCCTCGCCGGACGAGACAAATGCCTGATTGTCAATAGCATCAACGACATCCTCCCGCTCAATTTCGATAGTTCGTTCTTTGATTAGCTATTGTGTATAACTAATTGATAATCAGTCAGTTGTATATTAAATAATTAACCTCAAATATAAGGGTAGGGGAGTGGGGGAGGGGTGTGTATGCGTCCCCGCCAGTCCAAAAATAAAAAAAAACAAAAAGATGAATTGCGCAGAAAAATACACTGAAATCCGCAGCCAACTTCCGGCTTATGTTACATTGCTCGCCGTCTCCAAGACCAAGCCTGCCGAGGATATTATGGCACTTTATAATATAGGGTGTCGCGACTTCGGCGAAAACAAGGTGCAGGAGTTGACGCAGAAATACAACGAACTTCCAAAGGACATCCGTTGGCATCAGATTGGGCATTTGCAGACCAACAAAATCAAGTACATCATACCTTTTGTGTATATGATTCATAGCATCGACAGCCTCAAACTCGCCATTGAAGTCAATAAACAGGCTGCAAAACACAATAGGGTAGTGGATTGTCTCTTTGAGCTTAAAGTGGCGAATGAAGACACTAAGTCGGGCTTCGACATCGAGGAGCTGAAGCAGTTGTTGTCGGAAGGAGTGCTGAACGAGCTTACTAACATCCGTTTCTGCGGTGTGATGGGTATGGCGACCAATACCGACGACGAAAACGAAATCCGCAATGAATTCTTGAACGTTAAGTCTGTATTCGATTATATAAGAGATAATTACGCCGACGAAGTAGGGGAGAGCTTCACCCAAATCAGTATGGGAATGTCGGGCGATTACAAGATAGCCGTAGATTGTGGCAGCACGATTGTCAGGATTGGCAGCACGATATTTGGCGAGCGCGACTACTCGCAGCAGCAATAAAAAACGGGTGGCAAATCCCCAAAATAGGGGAGTGCCACCCGCCTTATTTAATTATAAGAACTACGGAATTAGCGCGGATTATTTAACGCCATTGTAGAAGATGGCGTTGAACCTTTGGTTCAATTCATATACCTTGGGGTCGCCGCTTTTGAGGGCCTCGGCCTTATTGATACAATCCTTGAAATCCTCAGGATCAAAATCACCGCCTTCAAGATACCTCGAAGCCATATAGACGTACCTATTGAACAAGCTGTCTATCTTGTTGTTGAGGGCGTCGTACTTGGCACGAACCCTATCATTGTAGGGCTGTACCGACAACGCCTTAGCATACAAGTCGAGGGCTACATTGTAGTTGCCAATCTCGTCGTTTTTCATCAACAAGTCGGCCTGCTTCTCCAACGAATAGTCGTCGAAATTGTCATCGACGCGGATATTCTTGGACTTGGAGACAATATGCTTGGACGTATCGACATCATTTTTGGCAGGAGCCTTGGTGACCGATACGGCAGTAGGCATTGCATTGTCGTTGTTGTTATGACCGCTATTGGCACTCATAAATACAAAGAGCATCAACGCAGCAGCAAACACAGTCCAAAAGCCTACCTTGGCAACCTTGGCAGCCTT
>JAFXMJ010000312.1 GCA_017530465.1 Bacteroidales bacterium | reverse complement strand
CCCACCCCCATATATTAGCGCAACAGACGATGCGGCGGCAACAATTCTCTCCGAAAACATCCGCATAGAACAGGAGAAGCAAACCATTACCAAATGCCCCAAATGTCATGCACCGTTCCCGCTTTTTGGCAACGTCTGTCCTCATTGCCAGTACATTGTGCATACCCGCGAGGATTCCAAAGTGAACGCCACCACAATGATTGCCAAAATGAAGGCAAGCATCGAAACCCTGCGCAACGCACCTCTCCCCTCGTTCGGACAAGTCCTGTGGCATCGGCTCGGACTGATACTATTCTATATTGCATCATCGCTTCTAATCCTTGGACTGTTAGGCGCATCGTTTACAAGTGCAATATACACCTTGTCGGCAATAGCATTGTTCCCGATTTCGTTGCTGATGCTATTCTTCGCCCTCGCCGGCAAAAAGAAATCACCAGTACAAATTGCCGACGAAATGTATTACAACGGATTGCACGACTACGAAATGTATTCGCGACAGACCGACACACTCTATGGCAACAGCGACGAGGCAAAAACTCTTCTCTACTCTTACGCAGCCGAAATCAAACGCCACAAGGCAAACCGCACGTCAAACCGCAACAAAATCACTGCAATTTTTGTTGCATGGCTCATTGTGCCAGTGGTTCTGTATATGTTCTCCACGTCGGGAACACAGTCGTATCAGGACAATCGCAACGAATACCCTGAATATTACGAAATGTCAGAATACACAAAAACCTTGCACCCAATGCCAGAATGTCCTGTTTATGAGATTTACAATGATTACATCGCCGTAGAGGGGGACGCGGAATTGATGTTTGACGTCAATACGCCATGGTACGACATCCGCCTCAAATCGCCGGAGAAAACGTCTTTTTCCCTCAGATTGAATCCTGTAAAACTGCGTTCCACCGGCAAAAAAGTGCCCAACGCCGACACTTGCACACTCTATGTATATCTTTTTGACAAGGACAAGAAATTAATTGACGACGACCTCTGTCCGCTCAAAATCGAGTACCGCAACGCAGAATACAACTACCAAACGTTCCTCGGCAACGGCGGCGGAAATTACAACGCGGAATTTCTTTCCATCCAAGCGTCCAAATCTGCCGAAAGACTCCGTCAGGTGGCAGAGAAAGCGCATTATTTCATTGTTTACTAATAATTGACGATTATCATGGACCCTATCAAGATACAATTTCAGAACGACATGCCCCGATGGGAGCAACTTCTGGCGGATTTCAAAAACGGCTATCCTAACACCACAGGCGCGATGATTAGGAAAAATTTTCCGGTATTTATGATTTTGCTTGGAGTGCTGTTGGCTTTTTGGGGAAATTCGGGCTTCGAAGACAGGAATTATGCGCTGTGCATGATTGCGCCAGTGCTGATATTTTTTGGTGTGTTGCTATACATCAAGTTGCACCAACGTATGCCCAATGCTGATGCGACGGCGGCTCGCAGTGCTCTCTCTGCCGACACTGCAAAATATGCCATGTATCCCGACGTGCGCGATTATATCGACCGCCTGAAATCCGATTTGGAACAGGAGGACACCCGCAAAAAACAAATCCGCAAGCGTTTCAACACCGTTTTTTGGGGAATTTTGGCAGTTATGGTAATTGTGGTTGCCGTCAATTTTTACGACACATACGACAAGGAGAACAATGGCACTCTGTTTAATTGGGAGAGCAACGACCACTTTTGCAAACTCCTCGAACTCAACACCAACACGCCGCTACTCCAAATAAAGCCTTTGACTACTGAGGTTGGCAACGGTCTGAAAACGGATGGCAGTATGCTGCAAGTTTATCTCGGATATTTCTCATACCAAAGTGCCCCTAAACAAAGATGGCGGGCGTTGGAGGCATTGTCGCCCGCGATTTACGGCGACGACGTAAGCGGCAAATTCCGCCTGACAATCACCGACGAAAACGGAAAAGCAATCCGCAAATGTCCTTTCTTTGTCTTTTCGGCAGGCGACCGTAAGATTCGGACATCGCATTTCTGCACCTCGTTGGACGGCGAAAAACCCAACGAATTTGAAACATTGCAATCGCTCCGCTACCTCCAAGCCAACAAAGACCGGCTAAGGTATGTGGTGGAGAAACTGTGAATGGGGCAAAAATAATTGAATCACCGATGAACTTGATTCAAATATTTTCTATGTGTATATATACAAAAAAAGACCGCTTTAAAGGCGGTCTTTTTGTCGGAGTAGTGCATTGTCCGAAAACCGCCTAAATATTTAATTATCAGCCTTTTATAATTCCGTTGCCGTATGTGGAAATAATTTGGCTACAAATTTAAACAAACATTTCGATATTTAGGCGGTTTTGGCGGCTTTTTTCATCTGTTTTTGATGTGTTTTCGCCAATAGTCGTTGAAGTCGTTGTAATCCTTTGTCGCTTTGTCGTAGGGTATGAATTGCGGCATTATGTTGATTACGTTGGAATGGTGCGCCTTGATGCGGTCGGCGGCATCGTGCCCTGCTTGGTCGGCGTCAAGCATCAACTTGATTGTGGCATAGTTGGCAAAATTCGCCTTGTCAATGTTGGAGAGAGAGTTGAGGACAATTACATCGTAGGGGATTGTTTTGTTTAGGCTATTCCAATACTCTATGCAGGATAGGAACGTAAATACGCCCTCGAATACTACCACGGTATCAGAACCTTGTTTAATGGTTGTTACAGTCTTGGGTGATGTGCCGCCTTTGTAATACTTGCTGCGTATCTCGCAACCGCCTTTGTCGTTATGAAATGACACGCCAAAATATTGTCGTGATGTGTCGCCGTTGGATGTCTTGTAATAGACTTCTTGCAGGTATTTCTTTGCGGTGTCGGTGCTTATTCCACGTTCTTGAACGTACTGCAAT
>JAFXMJ010000033.1 GCA_017530465.1 Bacteroidales bacterium | reverse complement strand
GAGGATTGATTGTACCCAATAGCCGGTGAAACTCCGTCCCGGGTTGCATTTGGCGTAGATGTAACCAATTTTGCGGGTGTTTTTGGTGCGGACCACCGTGTTGGCAAGGAGCGAAAGAAGCCCGCGACGACGTTGCTGAACACTGTCGCGCTTATTGACCTGCAACTTCAAATCACGATATACAATGTGCGATTCGCCGCGAGATTCGATGTTGTTGGACTTAAAATTGACCTGCGCCGCCGACACTGTGCCGTCGTTTATCTTTGCAAAAATCGCGTTTTCAAGGTACGGATTGAGGTCGGGCAAGTGGATGGTGTCAGCCTTAAAATTGCAAATAAACTCGTCCGTCGGCGAATCCATTACATATTTGATTTTGCCGCTCACGTCGGCAATGTTCATCAGGCGTCCCGTCGCTGACATCAACATCGCATTGTTGCGGGCGATGTCTGCCGGGTCGTTGGTAAAATTGAGAACCTTGCCGCTTATGTCGTTGATAGTCAGCAATCCCGGTACGCCCGCTTCGGGGTTCAATTGCTCTACTCCTACGTAAGAATTGTGGACAAAGGTGGTGTCGATGGTGATTTTCACGGGGATGCGTTCCTTGATGAAGGCGTGGAGGTTTGGTTTGGGAGTTACGAAATCGTTTGGCTTGGTCTGATTTTCATAACTCTGCATCTGAAACCTGTAAACATCCAATCTGCCAATGTCTATCTTCTTGTCGGTGAACAGTTTAGGTACGTCAAAATCATATACATACCCCTTCTCGCAATTGAAATAAATCGCGGTTTTGCGCACGTCGAAATGATTATAAAAATCGTACCTCGGCATCTTTGGGCGGTAGTCCACTTGGTTGATTACGCCGGTGCGGTTGATGGGGTCCACGACCACGCGCCCGAAGTTGATGCGGTAGATGCTGTCGCGGAAATTGAAGGTGTAGTCGTTGATACCCACCAAGATATGGTCGGCGGGATACATTGTTGGATGCTCGGTTTCGGTGTTGATTCCGTCGGCGCGGAGGTCGATTTTGTCCCAAAAAAGGTCGTGCTTGATGGGGCGTTTGAGGTTGATGCTTGCGCCGTCAGAGGCAACGTTGGCGATTACAAAATTCCACTTCAAACTATCCATCGAGAATCTTTTGCGCGGTTTGTTGGGGTCTCTAACTTTCTGAGTGATACGTATTTCTGGGTCGAGCAAATAGAGCGAATTTGCAAATACGCGCTTGTTGAACGCCAATTGTTGATAATCCAAACCCGTAAAACGTATTTCGGGTGCTTTGATTCCTGCGCGGGTGGTGTCGTCGGGATTTCCAAAAGCAAAATCGGTGATTATGGTGGAGTCGTTTTCGTGATGCAGATGGTTGACAGTCAGATGGTTGAGTTTGATTCTTGCAAAAATATCCGTCAAATCCAAATAAGGATTTTCAAAGGTGATAAGGCTGTTGGCGCGGGCGAGGTTTGCGCTGTCGAGGCTGAAATTTTCGCACGAAACGTCCAACATCGCGCCCGCTATCTTGTCGGCGTTTTCGTCGTTCATCGCAAAACTACTTTCAAAACTATGTATGTTGTTGATTACAAGACCGTTGAAAAAACTCTGACGGCGTCTCCTCGGTCGGTTTGGCGTGCTGCGGACGGTGTCTTGGGTGCGCATAATTTCCACCGTGGCATTGTCAAAATTGCAACTATCAATCCTGAAAATTCCCGTGCTGTCGTATGCCGCAAAGTCCACGCCCAAAATCTTCACGGCGGGGCAGCGGGCGTTGATTTGGTTTTTGCTGTTGATGTCCAACATATTGTCGGGATATACGGAAATGTCTGTTACAGAGATATTTCCATCGTCGGTGGAGATGCGGATGTTGCCGGTATTTACGATGTGAGTTTTGTCGGGCAGGAGAAATTTGAAGTGGTTGAGGTCGAGGTCATAACTCCTTGCCAACATAATTTTTGTGTCGGGCGATACGCTGTCTTTGTTGTAATAAAAACCGTTGGCGCGAAGCCTGAAATCCGACGACGTGCCAGTAGTGATTGTATTGGAGGTGTCGCGGATATTGAAACTCAGGACGCTACTATCCGCCTGCAATGTGTCTATCTTAATGAGGCTCAATTGTTTAGGAATCACGCGAGCAATTATCCTGTCCATCATCTTAAATTTTTGCATCACGGAATCCAATTCGTGTTCCATCGCAATCCGCGCCGAATCCACAACGAGGTTTTGACGGTCTTCGCGGCGGAGTTCGGGGTAGAGGTTGATGGCAAAATGCGGCTGTTCAATTTTTAGGTTTTCAACATCCATCTTGCCGTGGTAGAGAAAATCAATGAGATTGGTCTTAGAAAATTCTGTTTTGCTGATTTTGATGTCAAGGAGCGAATGTTTGTGAAGTCGGCGCAATGTGTTGATGATTGAAGTGTCGTTGTCGGAAGCATACGAAAAATCTGTCATCAAAACTTTGTCTTTTTGGGTGTCAACTGTGAGATGTCCGCAGCGGAGTGTGTGGACGCTTTTTGAAGGCTTGATTACCACGTCTTCCACGTTGAGTTTCAGACTGTTGCTGTGGAATGGAATCAATTCGTCCTTGATGATTGAGCGGTTGAGGGTAAGATTGCCGATTACGATTGAAAACTTGCCCGAAAACGTGAGGCTGTCTTCCTCGATGGCGGCTTTGGATGTAATGTCCACTTTACCACGGTAAATTTGCGCTGTCCTGATTCTCAACGATTTAAAATATTCGTTGGACAATGCGGTCAATAGTTGACCCTTGCCGGGCTTTTGTGGCGCGATGGTATCGGAATCGTTGTTTTGGATAAAACTCCTCGTCTTGATGTCGGGCAGCGTGATGCGAAGCGAACCAATCTCATACATCTGCGAATTGAACGCTTTTTTGAAGTCTATGTCGCTGACTTCCAAGCGTGGAATCGACATTTGGATGGTTTTGGCGGTGGAATCGCGGCGCGAGTAGGCGACGGGTTTGATGCCGATTTTTGTGGCTTTTACGATGCCTTTGCTCGTGGAAACAAGCACCGAATCCGCCGAAAATTGATGCCGCAAATCCGGCAGGAGCATACGGTATTTGTTGATGCCGATTTCGAGGTTGTCGGAATAGAGAATCTTGTCGCGGTTGCGGTGCGCGAGCGAATCGAGTGTGAAATTTTGAAGCAAAATGTCGATTTTGTCGATGTCGAAGGCGGGCTGTTTGGCGGTCGGCTTGTTGATACGCATCGAGGCGTCGCTCACAGTCATATAATTGACCGCAATACGCCGTAACGTGCCTTTAATCAGCGAGTAAAGGTCTGCCCGCGACGATTCAAACTGTTGGCTTTCGGGATTGACCTTGCCGGCGTTGTAGAATTTGATTTTTGGTGCGTAAATCCTTACGCCACTGAGATTTACGTCTTTTTGGAAGTAAGCACGGCTGATGTCGAGACCCGAAATGCGCATCGAGTCCAACGATGCATCAAACCTGTTGCCCGTCGTGCGCCGTTTGCCGTCGGAAATCATTTGAACGTCAGTGGCGTAAATGCTTGAATCTTTTGTACTTATGGTCAAATTTCCCGCTGTGATGCGGTGGATTTGGTCGGCGAGTTCTATGTTGTAATTTCGGGAATGTATGTAGATTTCGTCGGAATAAAAAAATTGGTTCCGCGCCAAAAATTTCTCCTCGTTTAGGTAAAAGTTTCTTAGACTGAT
>JAFXMJ010000311.1 GCA_017530465.1 Bacteroidales bacterium | reverse complement strand
TCAAAAATCGTTTATAAATTGGCACTCGAAAAGTTTTACAAAATCTATTAAACTAAAAACCATATCAAAATGGAAGGACTCAAAGTAGATGGCCGCATGAAGGTGAAGACCTTGAAGGCCGATTTCAAGAAGACTTTTGGATACGCGCTCCGCGTGTACAACACTCAGAATCATTTCGTTGACGATGATGACTTGCTCTCTGCTGTAAGGCAGGACGCCGATGCAAGCAAGTCGGGCGAGTTCAGCATCGATCCCGAGTGGACTGTTGACGAGCTTGAGAAGAATTTCAAGGAGAACTTTGGCATTAAGGTTCAGGTCTATACTCAGGACGAAAGTGGACTTGCCGACAACAACTTGAAAATCATCTCCGGCAAGTCGCTCAAGGTGGACGGCCGCATGAAGGTGAAGACAGTTCGCGAAAACTTCAAGGAGACCTACGGTTTCTGCCTCCGTGTTTACAACACGCAGAACCACTTCGTTGACGACGACGACCTCATCGCACAGGTTCGTCAGGACGACAACGCCGACAGGTCGGGCGAAATCTCCATCAATCCCGAGTGGACCATCGACGAGTTCGAGAAGAAGATTATGGAGACCTACGGCGTCAAGGTTCAGGTTTACACCCCCGACGACACCAAGCTCGCTGACAACGACATCAAGCTCTTCTGGGGCAACAAGCAGTAGTCTCCAATAACGAACAGCACTAACGGTGCAACACTACAAAGGGTAGTCCGTGTGGGCTACCCTTTTGAAATTTTTACATTTAATTATGTTAGTAATCTCTACTTGTCTTCTCCTGCCACTGCTAATTCTGTGGCTCACGTACAAAGTCCCCGTGCTCAACAAGGTTGGGGGCATCATCATCGCGTATATATTCGGCTGCGCGCTCGGATTGACGGGCGTCATCCCCGACGATGAGGCAACGCACCAATTGCAGACCACCGTGGCAACTGTTGCAATACCGTTTGCAATACCGCTGTTGCTATTTTCTGCCGACATCAAATCGTGGACGAGGCTCGCTCCGCCGTTCATCAAATCCACTATTGCTGGACTTTTGGGCTGCGCGTTGGCGGTTGTTATTGGTTTCCTGATATACTCAGATGGCGACAATGCGGAGACATATTCGTCGGTTGGCGGAATGTTGTCAGGTCTTTACACTGGCGGCAATGCAAACTTGGCATCATTAAAAATCGCCCTCAATGTTGACGATGCCACATACTTAATTGTATCGGCTTACAGCACCATTGCAAGTGCGTTTTATCTTTTTTTAGTGATAATTGCTGGCAAACCAATCCTCCGCACGATTCTCCCCGACTTCAAGGACGACAAGGACAAGGTGAATTTGGACATTAACATCGAAAACCACGACAACGAACTTTTTTACGGGCTATTCCGCCGCGACAACCTCAAAGACCTCGGCAAAGCGTTGCTCCTGACGGTGATAATAATTGCTCTCGGCGCAGGCATTGCGAAAGGCGTTGCGGTGCTTTTGTCAGGAGATTTGTTCCAATCGGTGTTCATATTGTCGATTTCGTTGCTGTCGATAATTGCTTCCACCAACAAGAAAGTCCGCGCCATCAAGCGTACTTTTGAACTCGGAACACTTTTTATAATAATATTCAGTGTGGCGGTGGCGTCGCAGGTTAGCCTCAAAATGTTGACTGTGGTCGATTTGAATATTTTGCTGTTCACCACGATAGTGACGTTTGGCTCGTTGATATTCCACGTGTTGCTCAATGCGATAATGCGTGTGGACACCGACACAACGTTAACTACAAGTATATCATTGATTTGCAGTCCGCCATTCGCGCCGGTGATGGGCAGCGTCCTTCACAACAAGGCTGTCATCGGCCCCGGCATTGCGGTAGGCTTGTTTGGTTACGCAATCGGCACATATTTCGGCTTCGGCTTGGCAAAAATGCTGTTGTTTTTATAACAAAATAATTGACGTTTTATGGCAACTTACACTCCATCCCCCGCCCGCTACTCCACGATGACGTACAATCGCGTCGGCAAAAGCGGATTGAAACTCCCCGCCGTGTCGCTTGGTCTGTGGCACAATTTCGGCTCTATTGACAACTACGACAATATGGTGGCGATGTGCCGCACCGCCTTCGACCTCGGCATCACACACTTTGACCTTGCCAACAATTATGGCCCTGTGCCCGGCTCAGCGGAAACAAATTTTGGCAAAATCCTGCGCGACACTTTCGACGGTCTGCGCGACGAGTTGATAATTTCTACAAAAGCTGGTTACGATATGTGGGACGGTCCATACGGCGATTTGGGCAGCCGCAAATACTTGATTGCGAGCCTCGACCAAAGCCTCAAACGCCTTGGATTGGAGTACGTGGATATTTTTTATCATCACAGGATGGATCCCGAAACTCCTTTGGAGGAGACGATGCTCGCCCTCGACCAAATTGTCCGCTCTGGCAAGGCGTTGTATGTGGGCATTTCCAACTACGACGGCGCAACTTTGGCGCGGGCAACGGCGATTTTGCAGGAGTTGCACACACCTTTTATTATCAACCAAAACCGTTACAGCATCTTTGACCGCACTATCGAAAAAAACGGTCTCAAAGCCACCGCCCGCACTCTCGGCAAGGGCATCATCGCTTTTTCGCCGTTGGCGCAAGGTCTGCTCACCGACCGTTATCTCAACGGACTTCCCGAAGACAGCCGCGCCGTCAAGAGTGGCAAATTCTTGAAACCCAACGACATCACTGATTCCGTTTTGCAGAAGGTCAACGCCCTCAATCAGATTGCTAAGGAGCACGGTTGCAGCCTTTCGCAGTTGGCGTTGAAGTGGGTCTTGAAGGATTCAGACCTCACAAGCGTCCTCATCGGCGCAAGCCGCCCCTCGCAAATCATCGACAATGCCGGAATCGTTGGAATTGAACCGCTGACGGAGGAGGAATTGGCGGAGATAGAGAGGGTAGTTGGGGCATAAATCACGGGTTAGGTTTGCAAAAAAAATTGGCTGCCCAATTCCTTGGACAGCCAATTTTTTATTTACAATTCTCAATAGTTACTACTACTTGTTGGCGGCCTCTTGCTCGCGCTTCTGAGCGAGTTTCTTCAATACTTCTTCCTGAGTAGCGGCGTTGAGCTGCTCGTACTGTGCAAACTCCATCGAGAAGTTAGCACGGCCGGAAGAAATGTTGCGGAGGTCGTTGGCGTAACCGAACATACCTGCCAAAGGAACGAAGCCCTTGATTTCGGTCAAGCCCTTGCGGTGCGGGTGAGGACCCTGCTGCTCGATGCGGCCACGACGCTTGTTGAGGTTGCCGATGATGTCGCCCATATACTCGTCGGGAGTGATTACCTCGAGTTTCATCACGGGTTCGAGCAATACCGGATGAGCCTTCATGAAGTTTTCCTTGAAACAGATGGACGCACAGGTCTGGAATGCGAAGTCGGAGGAGTCAACCGGGTGGAAGCCACCGTCGTAGAGGTTGATCTTGACGTCAACAACAGGGAAGCCTGCCAAAACGCCCTTCTCCAAGGTCTTCTGGATACCCTTGTCAACCGAAGGAATGAACTCGCCGGGGATGTGACCACCCTTGACGGTGTTCTCGAACTCGTAGCCCTTGCCAGGATTCGGGGTCATAATCATCTTGATGTAAGCGTACTGACCCTTACCGCCTGACTGCTTAGCGTACTTGTATTCGCAATCCCTCTCCTCGAGGAATGTCTCGCGGTATGCTACTGAAGGTTCGCCGACCTCTACGTCGAGTTTAAACTCTTCCTTCAAGCGGTCAACCATAATTTCCAAGTGCAACTCGCCCATACCTGCGATGACGGTCTCGTTGGTCTCCTCGTCGTAAGATGCTGCGAATGAGGGGTCCTCGTTTGCGAGTTTGTGGAGTGCCTCGCCCATCTTCTGCTGATCCTTCTTGTTTTTCGGGCTTACCTTCAACTGGATCACTGGCGGCGGAACGGTGATGCTTTCGAGCAATACGGGATGATCCTCGTCGCAGAGGGTGTCGCCAGTCTTGGTTTCCTTCAAGCCGATGAGGGCAACGATGTCGCCTGCTACGGCTTCCTCGATTTCAACGCGGTCTTTTGCCTTGATTTTGAAGATACGGCCGATACGCTCTTTCTTGCCCTTGTTGGAGTTTTCGAGAGTCATACCGGGTTTGATGACGCCCTGGAATACGCGGGTGAACACCTGCTGACCTACGAAGGGGTCGTTGATGAGTTTGAATGCCAAAGCCGCAACGGGTGCGTTTTCGGTCGGTTTTACGATGATGGTCTTGCTCTCGTCGTCGGGATCCTTGCCGTGAACATCGGGAAGGTCGAGCGGGGAGGGGAGGTAGTCAACTACGGCGTCGAGCACGAAGTGGATACCTTTGTTCTTATAGGACGAACCGCAGAATACGGGGGTGAACATCAAGTTGATGGTAGCCTTGCGGACTGCCTTCTTGATTTCCTCAACGGTGATGGTCTCAGGATCGCTGAAATACTTCTCCATAAGCGACTCGTCAACCTCGGCTACCTTCTCCAAGAGAATGTCGCGGCACTGCTTGTACTCGTCTTCGTACTCGGCGGGACGGGGGATTTCCTCGTACTCCTTGTCAACGAACTTGTAGCACTTGCCAGTTACAACGTCGATTACGGCGTAGAACTCGTCCTCAGAGCCACAGGGAACTTCCATCTTGACGGGCTTAGCGTCGAGGATGTCGTTCATCTGCTTTACAACTAAGTCGAAGTCTGCACCCGAGCGGTCCATCTTGTTGACGTAAGCAACGCGGGGTACGCGGTACTTCTCAGCCTGATTCCATACGGTTTCGCTCTGAGGCTCAACACCGCCCACTGCACAGAATACGGAAACCAAACCATCGACAACGCGCATAGAACGCTCCACTTCC
>JAFXMJ010000310.1 GCA_017530465.1 Bacteroidales bacterium | reverse complement strand
GCACGGTGCCGGTCCACACCGACGTGTGACCGACGGCAGTGACGGCCGGCAGATAGTTGATGAACGTGCGGTTGCAGTTGTAGCCCTCACGCAGGATTCGACGGAAACCGCCTTCGCCGTAGCGGTCGGCAAAGCGCGTCAGGTATGATGGTGCGGGCGAGTTCCTCCTCGCGGCCGATGAGCGGATTGTGGTTTTTGTACGAACCGTTGATTTTAGTAACCAACTGCATCCAAGGCTCTTGCGACTCTTTTGGTTCGGCGTCGCCGTCGTCGCCTTCTTGTTGCTCCTGTCCGCTGCCCGACATCATCGGGTGTCCGCTGATGTCAATCGGTATGCGCGTAACGCCAATCTCGATGCCGACGTTGTTGCCGCCCGCGTGTTCGATGATTTGCGAGATGATGTCTTCCAATGTGCCCGCCACGATGTTGCCGCCGTTGCCGGGTACGCGCTGTTGGCGTTGCTTTTTGCGTTTTTCCTTGCGCTCGTTTTTGATGGAATTGGAGTAGAGTTCAAAGAGTTTGTCATTAATCGCCTCCTCCTTGAACAACGGCTCAAACATCGCGTCCGCCAATTTTTCGGTGTCGATTGTAGCTATCTTGTCGAGGATTTTCTTGATGACGTTGGGCTCGGGGATGTATATCGTTGCCATTATCGCCTCAAAAAGTCCTATCTCGCTCTTGTTGAGTTTTTCCGCCAATGCGTGCGCCGACGCCGTCATCTGTGCAAAACGCACCGAGGGCATCACTTTGTACTCGATGTCCTTGGGCACGCGCTCCAACGTGTCGATGTATCGTTTGAGTTCGCGGCGGAATTTCTTGACGTCTATGTTGTTGCTCTCCCAAATGTCGGTAACGATTTTCTGTTGCAATACGCCGTAATAGAAGAAGAGTTCGGGCGTGAGAAACTCAAACCTCGCTTCTTCTGCCTTTGCGAGCGATTCCACCATCACCTGCGAGAGGAGTGTTGTCTGTTTTACCATTGTTGGCATAATCGGATATGTAGTTGTTATTATAATTATAAAAATAATGCGTAACGCCGAGTGCTACTATTCCTTCTCGACGGTGAGTTTGAGCGGAAAGTGCTGTTCGTCAGCCATTTGCTTCACCTTGAAGACCTTGCTGATGGCGATGTCGTAATCGTAAACGCCCACCACGCCGCTGCCTTCGTTGTGGATGCGCATCATAATGGCTTCGGCGTCCTCCTTGGTGCGGAAAAACACCGTCCTCAACACTTCCACCACAAAATCCATCGTGGTAACATCGTCGTTGTGCATTATCACTTTGTAACGCGGCAACGGCTCGTCTATCTTCACTCGCTCGCGCACACGTGTCTGTATCTTTTCTCTTGGCATTTTTAATTCACTGATTTAAAAGTATTTGCCTATTACGTCCATAAAAAAATCCGGAGCCAAGCACGGCCTGCCCGTCGCCTTGTTGACGAAGCACAGCACCGTGTCGCCGTAGTTGAGTAGTTCGCCTTGCTCGTTGTACGCCTCGTACTCGAATTTCATCTTGACGCCCGGCTTTTCCTTGACGTACACCTTTATAGTAATGAGGTCGTCGTAGAAGGCGGGCTTCTTGTATTGGATGCTCATCGAGACCACGGGCATTATGTATCCGCGCTCTTCAAGCACTCGGTACGAACACCCGCTCTCCCTGAATGCGTCGCTGCGTGCCGCTTCGTAAAATTCGGGGTAGTTGCCGTAATAACAATAGCCCATCTTGTCGGTGTCGCCGTAGCGAACCCTTATCTTGCTTTCGCTTACAAACATTTTTGGTAATCTAATATTTGCTGCAAAGTTAATGAAAATTGGAGATAATCACAATTTTTTTTGCAAAGAATAACGTTTTTGTTTATCTTTGCCGTCTGTAATACATACAAACACATAAAAAAACGAAACTAATGGAAAACATCGACATCGAACGTCAGGTAGCCAAGTACCTTCTCGACATCAAGGCGGTGGAGTTGCAGCCTGAAAAGCCTTTTACGTGGGCTTCGGGTTGGAAGTCGCCCATCTATACCGACAACCGCAAGACCCTCTCGTACCCCGAGGCGAGGAACTTTTTGAAGCAATGTTTTGCCGACATCATCCGCCGCGAATACCCCGGCGTGGAGTTGATAGCCGGAGTTGCAACGGGCGCAATTGCCGTTGGAGCACTTGTTGCCGACCTCCTCGGACTGCCCTTCGTATATGTGAGGAGCGCGAGCAAGGGACACGGCCTCGAAAACCAAGTGGAGGGCGTTTGCCACGCGGGTCAGAAGGTGGTGGTCATCGAAGACCTCGTGTCAACAGGTATGAGTAGCCTCAAAGCCGTATCCGCACTCCGCGAAAAGGGTTGCGAGATAATGTCGATGATTGCAATTTTCACATACGGATTCCCCGTCGCAGAACAGGCCTTCAAGGACGCCAACTGCACCCTCCGCACGCTCAGCAATTACAACGCACTCATCGCATTGGCGAAAGAGACCGGCTACGTGAAGGAACAACAGATAGACGCGCTCTTGGCGTGGCGCAAGTCGCCGGAGACGTGGGGAGTATAACAGTTTTACACCGAATTAAACAAATGAAACGAATGCATTAATCTAATGTAGAGACGCAAAATTTTGCGTCTCTACGACGAATATTTGTTTTATTCGTTTAATTCGGTGTTAAAAAAAACGATAATAATAAAATAACTAAAAATATTATGATGAAATCAATGACCGGCTACGGCAAGGTTTCAAAAAGCCGCAACGGAAAAAACATTGAAGTAGAAATTCGCTCGCTCAATAGCAAGACGCTCGACGTCCACACCAAATTGCCCCTTGCGCTCAATAGCAAGGATTTGGACATCAGGGCGATGATTGCCGCCGGACTTGAACGCGGCAAGGTGGACCTCAACATAACGCTCACCACCGACGCCACGGAAGACAACCTCCGCATCAACGAACAATTGTTGGAGGCTTATTTCAGGAAGACCGTCGAAATCGCCCGCAAGTTTGGCGTTGAGATAGACCAAAGCCTTCTTCTGACCACGTTGCTGAGATTCCCCGACGTGCAGAAGGTGGAACAAGAGGAGGAAATCGAGGACGAATGGGCACTGACCCGCGAAGCCGTTGAGGAGTCCATCAAGCAACTCAACGAATTCCGCATCCAAGAAGGTCAAAACCTCAAAAACGACTTCATCAAGCGTGTCAACCTCATCCTCAGTTACTTGGACGAAGTGGAGCCGCTTGCCAATGCGCGTGTTGGAATCATCAGGGAGAGGATTTTGCAAAGGTTTGAGGAGTTGAAGGGCACTGTGGATGTTGATAGCAACAGGCTCGAACAGGAATTGATATTCTACATCGAGAAACTCGACATCACCGAGGAGAAAGTGCGCCTCCGCAATCATTGCCGTTATTTCATCGAAAACATCGACGCCGACGAATCGACGGGCAAAAAACTCGGTTTCATCGCCCAAGAGATGGGCCGCGAAATCAACACCCTCGGCTCCAAGGCCAACGACGCCGAAATCCAAAAAATCGTCGTCAAGATGAAGGACGAACTCGAAAAAATTAAAGAACAGGTTTTGAATATCCTGTAACGTACAATTCCGCCGCCTACGGCGTCGGGGTTTTTAGGAACGAAAATTACCGTCAATTTTTTCGTCAATTACCGAAAATTTTTAGAGAAATTGACGAAAATTTTTGTTAAATTCACGGTAATTTTCGTTTAAAAAAGTCGCCGCAAGGCGACGTAGTATAACAAGTAATTAACGTTAATAAAAATAATATTATGGAATTATTGAAAGGAAAAGTCGCCCTTATAACAGGTGCGGCACGTGGCATCGGCAAGGCTCTTGCCCTGAAATTCGCTTCTGAGGGCGCAAACATCGCCTTCACCGACCTCGTTATCGACGACAACGCAAAGGCTACCGAG
>JAFXMJ010000309.1 GCA_017530465.1 Bacteroidales bacterium | reverse complement strand
GTCGGTAGCGAGATTACGATGGTTATCTCCGGGTCAAACTGTCTGAAACTTCTCTATCGTGCGGCACAATATTGGCTGTCCGCCTATCTGCATAAACTGTTTGGGCAGCGAGGAGCCCATTCTCGTGCCTTTGCCGCCCGCAACGATGATTACTGCGCGTTTCATTACGGGATGAGGGTTGAGATTTTGTCGGACACTTTTTCGTTGAATTGCTTCTGAAATTCCACTAGATCCACTTCGGGTTTCTCGAAGGTGGATATTTCGAGGAGGGCGATTGTCTCGTCGCCGTGGATTACTGGTATTACGCCCATATAATTCGGCGAACTCGTACCAAGTCCCGATACTATCTTGATGTAGCCTTCTGGCACATCGTTGATGAAGAGCAGCTTTTTGTCTTTTGCCACCTGTCCGGGGATGCCTTCGCCGATGGCAAATGTGCGGCTCGTGTCGGTGGTATAGAATGCGTATGTGCTGACAATCGAGTAGGTCTGGGTCTGCCTATTGAGTGTGTATGCCACGCCTTGTACTATCGCGATTGCCTTGGAGAGGTTGATGAGCAGCTGGTCAAAATATTTTTCGGGGTCGGTGAGCTGCTCGGTGTCTGCAACCATTTCCTCCACTTTTTCGGCGATAGCCTTTTTGCCCTCGGCTTCGCGGCGGCGTTTGAGCTCCTTGTCGATTTTTTCCTGTTCCTTGCGCTCCTTCTCCTTCTGGTCTTGGTCGGCGAAATAGTCGGCAGCAGTGCTTATGGAGCCGCCCTGTTGAAGACCGATCTTTCTTACGGTAACGAGCGCGTATGCCGTCATCGCGATGCTTACGAGCGCGAAGATGCCTATGATAGTGTTTGCCGATATGAATTTCGGGGCGAGGTACTTGAACGCCGACAGCCCGAATATTATGCTGACAATTATATATATTATCAGGATTGTGATTGCCTTCCTTTTTTCGTTCATAGCTATGTGATTATTTGAGGTTTAGTAAATAATTCGTTATCTGCGACGATTGGAATATGTAGTCCACGTCGGTAATCTTGATGGCGGCTGCTGTCATAGTCTTCACCTGACATTCGTCTGGCGACTGCACCATCACCGTGCCGCCAGCGTCTTTCATTGCTTTGAGTCCGGCTGCGCCGTCCTTGTTGGCGCCAGAGAGGAGTATGCCGAGGCACTTCTCGCCGTAAGCCTTCGCCGCCGATACGAATGTGATGTCGATGGACGGGCGCGAGTGGTTGACCGGCTCTTCGGTGGAGAGTGCAATGGTATTGTCCTGCTCGATGTACATATGGTAATTGGCGGGCGCGAGGTACACCTGTCCGGGCTGGATTGGCTCCTTGTCGCACGGCTCGTGTACCGGCAGTTTAGATTTGAGACGCAGTGCCTCCACAAATCCCGTCCTGATGTGTTTGAGCCTGTGAAGGCATAGAAACATCGGGTGTGGGAATGTCTTGGGCAGTTCCGCGAGTATCGTAGTCACTGTCTGAAAACTGCCTGCTGATCCTCCTATTACTACGTACAACATATTGATTATTTGCGCTTTATTGTTTTTTCTTGTATATCTTTTCGTTTTTTGAGACCTGGACGAGCATCGCCTGCTGGTCGGTGTCGTCGAGGTTTTCGCCGGAGCCTATCGCGAGGTATCCTCCCGGTATCAGGCTCTGTCCTATCTTCTCGATTGCGGTGCGCCTCGTGGTCGGGTTGTAGTAGAGGCTCCGGTTTCGGAATAGGACGAGGTTGAATCCCTTGTCGGGCGGGGTGTCCTTGCTCAGGCAATGCTTGATGAATATCACCTTTTCAAGCAGGTTGGGCGAAAATTTGTAGTATTTTTCGAGCCTTTCAAGGTATGGCAGCAGGGTGTTGTCGTTGTTGATACGCTTGAAGTTGGCTTCGCTGATTTCAAATTTTTTGGTGTCGATGTAGCTTTCGTGGCTGTTGTCTATCACCTGCTGGAATTGCGATGTGGCGTAGATTGTGGCCTTGTGCATCAGATTGTTGCGGCTGAGGATTACAAGCAATGTGTTTAGCTCGTCGTCGCCGCAGATGTCTGGCACCCATATTTTGATAAACCGCTCTGCGCTCAGCTTGTCGTTGATGATGGCTTCGAGTTCGGTCCAAAATTCGGCGTCCCTGAACATCTCTGTGGTCGGCACCGTCAGTTTTTGCAGGAAGATGTGTATCAGCGACCGGTCTGTGATGAGCTTTTCCACTAATTTGGACACTGATTCATACCCTTGGAGCGCGGCAAACCTGCATACCCTGTGCCGGAGTATGATAGGCTGGAATTGCCCGAGGTCCACGTCGTCGATGGTGCGCACCATTTGGATTACGCGCCTTAGTTCTTCGTCGGTTATGTTGGTCAAGTCTTCCATTGGTTGGTTCTATTGTGTTTTCTTGGTGTAAAGCAGTCCTTTTTTCTCGTATTTGTTTGCCCAGGGGCCGAGTATGCTCTCGTGTATGCCGAGTACGAGGGTGCCTCCGTCCACAAGCATCTCCCAAAATTCGCCAAACAGCTTGTTTTGCAGCGTCTGATTGAAGTATATCAGGACGTTGCGGCAAAGTATGATGTCGTATTTGACTCCGCGAAACGGGTTGGGGTCGGATACGAGGTTGTGCTTCTTGAACGTTGTCTTGCCGAGCAGGAATTGCTTCACCTTGATTGTGTCTTCACGCTCGTTGAAGTCCATATATTTTTGTATCGGGGTGTTGATGCGCTCCTCGAAGTTGTAGGGGTTTACGCACAGCCCTTTGTTGTAATTGTTGATGTACTCCTGTGCGTTGCGGTGGCCGTAGATGCCTTTCTTGGCGGTTTCGAGCACGTCGGCGTTGATGTCGGTGGCGTACATTGTCGATTTGTCCAAGAGACCGGCTTCGCATAGCATTATCTCCATCGAATACACTTCCATACCGATGCTGCACCCCGCGTGCCAGATGTTGATGTTTTTCTGGCTGTGGAGCTTGGGCAGGAGCCTGTATTTCATAGCCTGCCACACCGATGGGTCGCGGAAAAATTCGGTGGTGTTTACCGTGACGTCCTTCACCACTTGGTCGAGGAACTGACGGTCTATCTAGATGGCGTTAGTGAGCGCGTAGATGTCCATCTTGTAGTCGTACAAGACCTTCTCCACACGGCGCATAAACGATTTGAGGGAGTAGTTGCTGAAATCGTACCCCCCGCAGTCCCTCAATGCCCTGATGAGTTCTTTTATGTCCTGTTCTTCAAACATTATGGTGTAGTTTTTCAATTTCCAAATTTAAATACTTTTTGTCAGTTGAACAAAAAATTTTTTCAACTTTAGTCTTTCCTCTTTCCTCTCCAAATACTAATACGCGATTCCTTCCTGCGTTGCTTCCAATCTTGTGGGAATCATCTCTGCGCTTGTGCCACTGCGGGCGAGTTCGGTGAGGTTGTCGAGTTCGTTGAGCTGCTCGCGTATCTCCTTGATTTGCTTGTTGTTGCGGATGTTGAGCATTTTGAGCGACTTCATCTCGCCTATGCCGTTGTCGATGTAGGAGAGCTGGTTGCCGTCC
>JAFXMJ010000308.1 GCA_017530465.1 Bacteroidales bacterium | reverse complement strand
CGTCCAAACAGCACCGCCAACAGCCTGAAAAAGAAGCCCATCCATATACAAAACAACAACGGCTTCTCCTCAAAACAATATCTAATGAATCGACGCATTTTTGTTTGTTAATTACCAAAACCCTGCAACTCGCACAGTTTTTTGTAAGTGCCGTTTTGGGCAAGAAGTTCGTCGTGGCGACCGCGCTCGATGATTTCGCCGTTTTGGAGGACGCAAATCTCGTCGGCATTGCGGATTGTGGAGAGACGGTGAGCGATGACGATGGACGTGCGGTTTTTCATCAGGTTGACAAGTGCGTCCTGCACAAGTCGCTCGCTCTCAGTGTCGAGGGCGGATGTAGCCTCGTCGAGAATGAGAATCGGCGGATTTTTCAGGACGGCGCGGGCGATGGAAATTCGTTGACGTTGACCGCCAGAGAGTTTGCCGCCACGGTCACCGACTGTATAATCGTAGCCTTCAATCTTTTCTTTGATGAAATCAGTAGCATTGGCAACCTGCGCCGCCGCCGTAACTTCCTCATCCGTCGCACTTTCCACACCAAAAGCAATGTTGTTGCGGATGGTGTCGTTGAACAAAATCGACTCCTGATTGACGTTGCCCATCAAGGCGCGGAGGTCGGAGAGTTTGTAATTTTTGATGTTGATGCCGTCAATCAAAATCTCGCCTTCCTCTACGTCCCAAAATCTCGGCAGCAAATCTACAAGCGTGGATTTGCCAGAGCCCGACTGACCGACGAGCGCGACAGTCTTGCCCTTCTCGATTTTGAGGTTGATATTGCGGAGTACATATTTTTCATTGTAACGGAACGAAACATTGCGAAACTCAATCGACGAATTGAAATCGTTGATGCGCACGGGCTTTTCGATTTCGGGAACGGTGGACATATCGTCGAGGATGGCATTTACGCGGTCGAGCGACGCCATACCTTTTTGGATAGTGTTGAATGTGCGAGCGAGGTCTTTTGCGGGGTTCAATATCTGCGTGAAAATCACCAAGTAAGCGATAAATTCGGACGAGGTGAAAGAATTGTCGCCTTTTACAAGAATCAGGTAGCCGCCAATCACCAAAATGAACGTGAACGCCAAAATTCCCAAAAATTCGCTCAGCGGCGACGCCAACGAATGTTTGCGCATAATCTTGTTTTGAAGGCGATATACCTTGTCGTTGATTTTCTTGAAACGCTCCTTCATCTTGCCCTCTGCCACAAATGCTTTGATGATGCGAAGTCCACCGAGGGTTTCTTCCATTATTGTCAACATCTCGCCCGCCGCAGCCTGACCTTTGCCAGAGGTGTCTTTGAGGCTCTTGCCAATCCTGCCTATCACAATTGCAATGAAAGGCAATACAAGGAACGACACGCAAGTCAATTCCCAACTTGTATAAATCATATAACTCAGGAACACGATAATTTGTATCGGGTCTTTGAACAACATATCCAAACTTCCCGAAATGCTCGCCCTAATTTCCTGAACGTCAGAGGTAAAGCGGCTGAGAATGTCGCCTTTTTTCGATTCCGAAAAATACCTCAACGGCAAGTCCAAAATCTTGTTGTAAATCCTCCGCTGGAATTGCATCACGGTGCCGTTGCTGATTGGCGCCATAAAGAAACTGCCCATATACGCGAAGAAATTTCTGAAAAACGCGCCAAACAAAACCGCGCCGCCGAGGAACAATAATGCGTGGAATTTGCCGTGCTCCTCGCCTATCAGATACACCTGATAATTAAAATGATCCATAAAACTCCGGTAACTCCACTCAAATTTGCCCGGGTCTGCCACGACGCCGCTGTTGGTATTGAACAACGTATCCAAAAACGGAATGAACATCGTGAAACTAAACAACGAAAACGCCGTCCCCAATGCATTGAGGACGATATTGAGAAACGCATATTTCTTAAACGGCGCAAGATAGCGCACAATAACTGCAAAACTGTTCATTTATGTATTAAAAGTCGTATTTTATAATTGAGAACAAACTCATTAATCTAAATATTTTCGATTTCAGCAATTGACAGCCCCGTCATATTTGAAATGAAATCGGCGTCAAGGTTTGCGGATTTCATTTTTTTGGCGATGTCGATAGATTTCTGTTTTTCGCCTTCGGCACGTCCCTCGGCGAGACCTTCGGCACGTCCGTCCACTTTGCCCGATGCGTATGAATATTGCGTCGCGCTTTTTTCGTTTTGCATTGCTTCGAGATGGCGGACGTAGGTATTGAGTTCTGCCTCGGTCATATTGGAGCGTTTCAAGACTTCCTTCGCCTCCACGAGTCCGGGGACGGTGGTGTCGTCGTTGATGCTGTTGTCTTTGAGGAACGTCATCCACTCTTCCAGAGCGTTGGCAATCGACGGACGGAAGGCATTGATGCGTATCAGGCAATATTCGGGGAAAATGTCACCAATAGTCTGTTTTTTTAGTTTGTATTGGCGACGTTTGTCGGCGTCTTTGCCCTGCTCTTGCATAAGCTCTTCCTCGGTGAGTTCCTCCTTGCGCGAAATACGGAGAATGTCGCCCTTCCTGACACCGCGAAATTCAGTGGTGCCACGGTAAATGTAGTCTTCGCCCTCGCCAAAATCGTAATAGACGATGGATATAGAATATACTTTGTTGATTTTTCCGTAGTCTTCGCCCTCCTGCGCCTGCTCTACCACAGCCTTGGACACGCCAAACAATATACGCTCCAAGTAGTACGTATAGCGCGATGTCTGGACCTCCACGATGAAGATTTCGCCGTTTTGGTCCTGAGCCTTTATATCAACGCGGTTAAACTTGTCGTCGTCACTGTCCTTGTTGCCTTCGCTTTCGAGTATCGCCAATATCTTGCACTGCTTTTCCAAGATTACTTCAATGAAGCCTTCGAGGACTGCAAAGTTGGCCTTGTTCCTCAGAAGTTTCTTGATGGCGTAGTCGAAGCGTATCAGTTCGTTGCTCTGCATAGTGAAGAATGTTTTTTTGTTTCTGCAAATTTAATGGGAAAAAATGAGATGGCAAAAATTATATCGGCGATTTGATTGAAAAAAACGAAAGAATTTTCCCAAAATTAAACGTTCTCCCGCTCCTTGCGTCAATTATTACAAAAAGAAAATTATTATGGATGAAAAACCAAACAACATCTCTCGCCGTGAAGCGGTGAAAAAAATGGGCGCGGTGGCGGCAACGGCTGCAATCTCAATGTCGGGCGTTGGTGCTATTGCATCTTGCGCCGAAAGTGTGGCGGCGGGACTCGACAGACCGCTCAAAGTGTTGCTACTCAACGGCAGCCCG
>JAFXMJ010000307.1 GCA_017530465.1 Bacteroidales bacterium | reverse complement strand
GTTGTTGTAATCCAAAACTCCAGTCGAAACCCGGCAGCCAATCCTGTCGTCGTCCCAATCGGGCAGGGCGTCGCGTTTGGCGGCTTCGTAATCCTCCATTGCTTGGGTGTCTGTGGTACACTCGTAGGGATAATAATCGTCCAGCGTCTCAAAATATTCGTTGCCACGGGCGAGACAGGCGCGTTGCCAGGCGAGGCCTTTGATGTCAAATGACGGTTCAAGATAATGATTGTCAACGAGTTCCGATTCGTACAGCGGCACCACCATCATAAAATTGATTTCCTTGCCGTTGCCTACTATCTTATTGGCGACGTGGCAGAGGGTAACGCTATTTAGGTACGAAGAATAATGAAATGGCTTGTCGAATACTTTCAGGTAATTTTCGGAGACGGGACGGTTGCCATCAATGGCCTCTTTTACAATGGCTTGCAAGAGTTCCACAATCCACGTTTCGTGTTTGTCGGAGGATGATGAATAGTCCCAATTGTAAGGCACTCTGATGGCAAGTTCATAATACTTTTGCTGGCCAAAGTGTTTCATATTGTAATTGCTAAAGCCTTGAGTAACAAGCACGTCGTTGTCAACAAGCAGAAATTCCACCTGTTGCTCCTCCATCGCAAATTCTGGCAGCGCGGCTATCTTGCGCCCGAACACTTCGCCGATGAAACTCCTGATGCCAAGGCTCTTGATGCCAATATTTTCGTTTCCCTTTGATCCGAACAATCCCATTTCTTTCTCTTTGTTTACTTTACGATGGTGAGCAGTTGCTGTTTGAGGCTGTCGAGGTCAGTGACGACAGGGTATTGCGGGAAGTCTGCCTTCACATTGTCGGGCGGGCAGAAGAGGATGCCTTTATCTGCCTCGGCTATCATAGTCACGTCATTATAACTGTCGCCAAAAGCTACAACATTATACATCAGCGACTTGAACGCCTGGACAGTCTTCCTTTTTGGGTCGCTTTGGCGCAAGTGGTAATTGACTATGCGACCGGTGGAATCGGTTTCGAGGTTGTGGCACAGTAGGAACGGGTTTTCGAGTTTGTCCATCAACGGCTGTGCAAACTCCACAAAAGTGTCGCTCACGATGGCAAACCTCGTCGCCTGACGGATTTCCCTTATGAAATCCAACGCGCCGGGCAGCGGGTCAAGTGTGTTGATTACATCCTGAATGTCACGGAGTTTGAGGTTGTGCTTGTCAAGGATTTCGAGACGATATTTCATCAATTGGTCGTAATCCTTGATGTCGCGGGTAGTGAGTTTCAACTCCTCGATACCGGTCTTGAGCGCAACATTCACCCAAATCTCCGGCACAAAAACGCCTTCCAAGTCGGCACAAACAATCCACATAATTTTTTGTATTTTTTGATTATTAATTACGCCGCAAAGGTAATAAAAAAATCGCAAACGCCGTATAAGGCGAGTGCGATTTTCTGAGAATTGGCGTCTTTATCCTAACACCTTCCCCATAAAGTACCTAATCTGTGGTCGCCACCAGCACCAATCGTGAGCCACATCGAATCCCCAATAATCGAACCAGGCGGGCACGCCGTGGTCGCGGAGGATTGTGTCGAGGCGGCGCGTCGAGGCGAGGAGGTCTTCTTCCCAATTGCCTTGACCACAGCATACTATGATGCGGCGTTTGCGGTATTCGTCCCAATAATAATGGTCGCGGGGCATCCATGTGAGGTAATCTTCGGGCGAATTGGAGTAAACAAGTTCGTCAGAATAATTGCCAAAAAAATAACTTGCGTGATACAGTCCGCTCTGCGCAATCAACGTATCGAAAATGTCGGGTCTGCGGAAGAAAAAATTTGCGGAATGAAAACCGCCCATCGAGCAACCCGTAGAAATGATGTTGCCCTTGTCGCCAATCTCTGGAATGAGTTCGTCGCAGATGTAATGATACCACCTTTCGTGCTGCGCGATGCGGGCGTGGCAGTCCCAACTACCTGAGCTCCAAGTCTCTGGGTCGATGCTGTCGCAGCATACCAATCTCAAACGTCCGCTCTCGATGAAGTCCGACAGCACGTCCATCATTCCAAAATTTTCGTAATCGAAAAACCTGCCGTTTTGCGACGGAAATACAAGCGCAGTTTTCCCCGCGTGTCCATAAACCTTGTATTCCATATCGCGCCCAAGGTTTTGGCTGTAATGTTTTCTGTATTCTACTTTCATAATGCCACAAAGGTAATATTTTTTTTCGATAATACCGCCTTTCGGCGGATTTTTTCAACAAAAATTACCGTCAATTTATCGTCAATTATCATCAATTTTAAATGGAAATTGACGATAATTATAAATTGACGGTAATTTTCGTTAAAAGGAAAATTATCGTTTGTCGTGGACGTACTTTACAAACTCCTCCACCTCCTCGTAACTATTGAGGCGGACGGTGAACATTTGGTTGCCCATTGCGCCGGAGAGAATTTCGGGCATACGCTCGCACATAACCATCTGACTGCCATAGCGTTGACGCACCTCGTCATCGGAATGGACATACTTGTGGCAATCGCGGCGGGAGGCAAAGGCACAGTAATATTCATTCTTCCACGGCAGCGAGAGGGCGTTGCCGGCATCGTGTTGATACGCCGAGGCGATTTGCGATTTGTCATAGCTTACCATGTCCGCCCAAATCTTGTAAACGTCGGTGGAGTGCGCATAATTAATCATATCGGGCGTGTAGCCACCGGCGGGGCGCATATTGACCTCCAACGCCACAAAATCGCCCTTGTTGCCGAGGCCCTCGCGGTCGCTATTGAGGCGGAAAAATTCGAGGTGTACAAACCTACTTTTCACGTTGAAAGCCTTTACGGTTTTTCTGCCGATAAGTCGCAGTGATTCAGGAATTTCCTTATCGACATAATATGCGAGGTCGAGCCTCTTGTTTACGATGTCCATGATCGACGGCGGCCATACTGTCATCGATTCAAAGAGCGGCAAGCCCTGCGAATTTACGATGGCGTCGTAAGAGCAAATATCGCCGGTGATAAACTCCTCCAAGACGTAATTTTCGACGTGAGGCACCTTGTAGAAAAACTCCATCAACTCCTGATAATCATGGATTTTGTGGGTGCCGCCTGCGCCAACTCCAATGTCTGGTTTGCCGATAATCGGGTAATGCACCGTGTTGGCAAAATTGACCGCCGTCACAACTCCGTCCGCCGCCTTCACCTGCCGTGCCGTGGGGATTTGGTGGTCGAGGTAGATTTTTTTCATCTCCGACTTCTCCTTTATGGCGGCAATTTCGTCGGCTTGGATGCCCGTAGTAACGTGAAAATCAGTGCGCAACCGTGCATCTTGTTCGAGCCAGTATTCGTTGTTGGATTCTATCCAATCCACCTTGCCGTATTTGAACGCAAAATACGCCACGGCGCGATATACTTGGTCGTAATCTTCGAGGTTGTCCACCTTGTAATACTCTGTAAGAGAGTTTTTTAGCTCTTGACTGAGAGAATCGTATGGAGCGTCGGCAATGCCGAGGGTATTGACACCGTTTTTGCGGAGTCGGTCGCAAAATTCCCAATACGTGTGCGGAAAATGCGGGGATATGAAGATGAAATTCATTGTCGTATAATGTTTTACAAGTATGAATAATCGATGTTTTGGTATTCCCAATTCTTGACGGGATTGCTGTATTCGGTGGTTTGATGTGCGCCGCGCATTACCAATTGTCCGTTTTTGTATGCCAACAATCTCAAAAATTCCACCTCGTGCCAAGTATCGTCGTTGCTGAGCGGTTGCGTGGAAAATATTTTTGTTTGGTCGCTTATATCGTTGACGTACAGTGTATTGGCATAATTGTAATGCACATACATCGCCTCGCCGTCCCATATCAGGAGGTTGATTTTGTTGCCTGGACTCAAAGCTTCCAAAAGTCCGTCTATAAAATCAAATCTTTCCTCAAAATTAAGCGGTCTTTGTACCAATTCTTGGGCGGTATTGAGACAGTCGATGATATAAAAAAGTATCCTTTCTGAATCAGTCTTACCTTCCTGATGCTCCTTGTAACGGTCGAGCTTTGGGAAGTCAAAAATCGTCCCGTTGTGAGCCAATGTCCAACACCGTCCATACTTGTCGTGCTTGATAAATGGATGACAATTTTCGTATGCCATATTCCCGACAGTAGCCAATCTGATATGCGCTATGGCATTGTCGATGACGACGGGATGTTGGAGACGCTGCCTGAGATAATGGCTACTATTTGCTTTCAAAGCCTCTTTTTCGAGAGAGACCGAATTGCCATAAAAACACGCCAAACCCCATCCGTAGTCGTGCTGTTCGCTGTGG
>JAFXMJ010000306.1 GCA_017530465.1 Bacteroidales bacterium | reverse complement strand
TTCCTGGAATGTAGGGCAATCCGTTGACATCGGTTGCGACAAGGGCATCTGTGGTAATGTCCTTATCCCCTGAGCCTACTGCAAGAGGTGTCTTGGCTTCAATTATCATCCGTGCCAAAAAACGGTGTGTGTATATTGATTCCATAATTGTCTAATTTTTAATTTTTGCCATTTGGGCAGCCAAATTAATTAATACCTTTTGAGCAAAATCACCTTCTTGTGATAAGCCGTTGAAGAAGTCACGGAAATTGTCAAACCTTCCACGCTTTTTCCATTTGTCCATCGCTACACCGTGAGTAAGGTAGGCATAAGGCTCTGGTTTGCCGTTTTTGGTAATCTTTTTATCAAAGAGTTCTTCTTTGAGTTCTGCGTATGTAGAATATCGCATAGCAATTGCACGAATAGAACCCCACTGCGAAGCAAAACTATCCTGAACACAGTCATTCTTGTAATCTTTAACAAATTGGTTGACTGTTTCATAGATAATTTCTTCGTCAAGTTCTGCTTGCTTTTGCGTTGCCAAGTATTGAAGTAGTCCGTCAGAATCTTTTTGAAGCTGCTCAATTTCAAGTCGTTGCCTCTTGCGGCGTGTTGTTTTTGACTCCATAGTCTTTACAGAAACATTCAGGTCAATGTCATAGTTTAAAAGACCTTCGTTATTGGCGTTAGTTACAAAATCGGGATTGTAAATCACCTTGCCGAAACCTTCGTTTTGATAATTGCCGACATATTGAGATTCTGTGGGCGAATTGGCAGTTTTTACGATAAACACACTGCCTTTCTCTATTCCGCAGCGGTCAGCATCGAAACATTGACGCTGAAAATTCCACGGTGCATATTGGAAGGTGCGAATTTGCGATTTTTCCCAATCAATTTCGTCTTTTTCGCCAAAACCCAACTGTTTGGCAGTTGGTTGAAATGTTGGATAACCGTATTTATCTAAAAATACAAGCCTTGAATCCGCGTACACCACTGAATAATCTTTGTCGGTAGCACGGCTTGCAATTTCATCAAATTTGCAATCTGTGATTTTTACAAGACCGTATTGAGCGGTGCGTGAACGTCCAATGCGTTTTTCCCCAATCAATGCGTTGGATATTTCGTCGGCAAAATCACCATCAACCACTACTTCGAAATACAAAGTAAGTCCTTTGGCAAGTGATTCGTAGCAATACATCTGTTCGTCGGCTGAGCGACGTTTTTCTCTATCGTATGCCGACTTGATAGCCACATCAGTATCAATGTTTACTTTTGTAAGTTTTTTCCCGTCAACATCAAAAAAATCTTCGCGAGCCTGTTTGAGTTGTAGTTTCTGTATTTCTTCATCGTCGTGGTCAACAATGAAACTTATGTAGCATTCATCGTTGAGTTTTTTGCCTTTCGGATAAAGATAACAAGCCGGTATTTTGAGACTTCTTCTTTGGGCAGCGACAGCGACAGGATGTGCATCTCCAAATTTTACTTTGGTAGAATGAAACACCTCGCGACAAAACTCGTAGTCTTTTTGCTTGTAGATAGTGTCAGCGGCTATTCCGAGAAAGCAACTTCCGGGAATGAAGTCTAATGTTTGGTTTTGCGATTGGCTTGCAGCCTTCTGATTGAGAATAACGTCAGAAAGCAATTCGCATTTAAATTTCAGTGTCGTCATTCTTAATCCTCCTTATTTATGAATGTGAATTTGCATCTGCCAAGACCACGGTTGCGGTTTTGCCCGAGGCGTTTGATGTAATCGAAAGACTTGCAGATGATTTTTTCAATATCTTCGTCAATTTTGTCGGCGATAATACTACCTTTGACGGTACAGGGAACAGTAACTTCGATTTTTCTTAAACTATGCTCTGCGGCAATACCCTCGTCATCGATAGCGGTACTTGCAATTGTACGATAAAGAAATTTTGAAGCGTTGTTTTTTACAATTGCTTCTTTTTGACTTTCAGGTAATTCTGCATTTTTAAAAAACAAATCTCCTTTGCCAAGGTCGTCAGCACTATTGAAATAGCCGAAAGCCTTGTTTATTTTTTCGATGTCAATTTTTTCGTCCGAAAACTGATTGATGTCGTCAAAAGCCTCTTTGATAAGACCTTTTATGGTTTTGCCGGGAACGAAAGGCAGATTATCCTTGTCTTTGATAACAAGGGCATCGAGGTCTGCTCCTGAGGCAAGTCCGGAGCCGCAATGCCAATCATCAAAAAACTGAATTGTATAATTAATCTTCATCTTTAACCTCCTTTGTTACTTGCGAATTGATAGTATGAACCGTGAAAATGTCGTAAACGGGGTAAAGCGTTGTTTTTTTGTCATTGCTTTTGGTCTCCTTAGTAACATCATCCACAAAAGATTTCATTTTTGGAGAGACGATTGATTTCAAACGATTCAATTTTTGTTCTGCAATATCAGGATTGTCAATCAAATCCGACATCCACTCGCGCAGATGTGTTTTAACTGCATTACCTTCCTTGCCAACGAGTTTTTTTGAATAAACCATTAACTCGTCGATGGTGATATTGTTCTTTACTTTTTTGTATGCTTTTGCGAAGTCGTTATTGATGTAATACGGTCCGAATTTGAACGAAATGCCTTCATTTGGCGACAATTCACGGCTTACAATTTCGTCGTAACCGCTTACAAAACTATCTTGGACCTTGTGGAACATCAGACAAGATTGCGCCAATTCATTGCCCTTAACATCGGCTTTCGCATTATCCTTTGCCTTTTTGCACAAGTCCTCAGCCAAATTATACCCGTAGTAGAACGGGAACGACGACTTGACGTATGCAATGCCCGCACAGGCGGTAAGATTCTTGAATTGAAGTTCTGCCTTACGATAGATTTCCGTTAGTTCTTTGCTACCGGTGTTTTTCTCAAACTCCTTAATAAATGCTGTCACATAATCCAATGCCAAGTCAGCACGGCAGACAATGGTGAAATCATCACCACCGAGGACGATAGGACGAATAGGAATACGCTTACCCCATTTATAGTCGCAATTTTTCAAAAGATAATTGTATGCTTTTTCTGCTGATTTGATAGTGGCTTGGTCAAGTAGTTCCGAAAAATCTTTATACAACTTTTGGTCTGTGCTAATTTCGCGAACGATTTGTCCGAGACCGTTACCATCGGCGTGAATAACTGCAATCCAATCGTTTTGGCGGGTCATTTCATCGATATTGTGGCAAATAACGTTGTTGTTTATGTAATCTGAACCAAAGGCTTTTTGACAAAGTTGTTGGGTTACATTCTCCATCTTAAACTTTTGTTTCTGAGCAATGTCAACATCGTTGTCTACAAGAGGCAAGCCTGTTTGTGGACTGCGTTTGATGCCCATGAGTCCGAGTGTCTGACTGCGCATAGGCTTATTGCGCTGCGTTTTGAGTAGTTTGTGTAGTTGACTTACGGCGGCTTTAAATTCTTTGTATTCGCCTTCCATCTTTACAACTGCTTGGTGACTACGAGGAAGGTTATTAATGGCAAAGGAAGATGTTATTGAAGTACTGGGAGTCGTTGATGAGGCATTGCCCAATGCAATGTTCAAGGTAAAACTCGACAGCGGACACATT
>JAFXMJ010000305.1 GCA_017530465.1 Bacteroidales bacterium | reverse complement strand
GGTAACTACTCCCCTACTGCCGCCTCCAACACCCTTACTTCCACTTTGCTCTTGCCGACTTTAATTATGGTCGTTATCCTATCCTCTTCCCCATTGACCACCGATGCAAAAGCCTTTTTCACTTCCTCAATGCGGGCTTCGGCGGTGGATTTGTACGGCTCATAGATAGTGATTTCGAGGGCGGGGATGTCGTAATTTTTCAAGAATGGAATCTCGCTAACACCATCTTCGGGGTCATAGACAAATGGCAGATGCTTCTCAAAAACGCCAACAGAATCGGGCAGCACCCAATCGTGTCTTTTTACTATTGACATAGTAGAAGAACAGCCGAGAGTGTCGGTGGCAGAGGCGCAATTTTTGGCTGTTATCACAAAACGGTACGGACGGTCTTGCGGCAGTCCAAAATAAAACTCGCCGTTGGGCTGCGTGCGGTATTGGGCATAGACACGCTTATTGAGGTCGTCGTTGACACGGATGGTGGCGTTGACAGGCTCGCCGCTGAGGTTGATTATCTTACCCTTATAAATGGCAATCGTATCGGGGCGGAAAATCATCGGCAAATCCACTTTATAGACTATCTGACGGTGCGTCAACGGCTCTTCCGACGTGTAATAAGCGGTCTTGCCATCAGCGGTAATCGAAAAATCGTGCTCGTCGTATGGCGTGTTGATGTACTTGCCGAGATTGACGGGTGCGGACCACTGAGTCCACGAATCAGCCTTCATACGCTTGCTCATATAAATGTCGGTGCCGCCAATGCCGGAGCGACCGTTGGAGATGAAATACAACGTCTTGTTGTCGGCGGCAAGCACTGGCGAATATTCGCCATATTCGGTGTTGACATCGGGGCCAAGATTGACGGGATAGCTAAAAATGCCGTTCTCGTCCCGTACCGAAAACCACAGGTCGGGATAATAACGCGGCTGTATTGTCTCCAACGGGATAGAATTGCGCGATAATATAGATGCAGAAGACATATTCCTTGGCGAAAAAGGGTTGATATAGGACTCGGCAGACACTATCTCCCTGCCAAACATATCTTTAAGCCCCTGAATCGTAAAACCCTCGCGGTATGCCGGCACGCCTTCCCTGCCCGCCGCAAAAAATAGCGTCTTATTGTCGGGCGACGGATGCGCGTTCATACTGCCAAAATACGGGTGCGGATTATGCTCCGGAACCGCCTCTACATAATGGTTGGCCTTGCCGCACACTTGTGGATTGCTCCATTGATCTACGCCAATATTGTTGGAGGCGTCTATCACCTTGGAACGGAGATGCATCAACGGAAACGGATGCTCCGAGCTTGGCGTACCCCACTGCATAGTTTCGGGGCGGATTACATACATAACATTGTTGTCGGCGGAAATGCCACTCGTAAAAGTGGAAACGGAATCCTCGCAGACCGCCTCCTCGCCTACGTAATAAAGCCCAATATCGTCGGTGCGCTTGGCGTCAATCGACTTGTCGTTCAAAAACTTCAATGCAATCCTCGTAGGCACATACATTTTGTAGTTGAGAGGAACGGCTCCTAAAACATTCTCCACGGTGTCTATCCTGATGGAATCGCGCTTGAAAAGGGCGTCTATCTTCTCCAACGGCTGCCATCGTCCGTTCTTGAAATCGGAATAGCAAACACCAATGCCCGCCTTTACGGTGTCGGTCTTAACATACTCATCCACAATGCGTTTCCCTGACTTGATATGGACGTATTCGCATTTTTGTCGGAGTTTTATAGCCTTGTAATCCCAATGCGTCAGATACAGGCGCGTGCCGTCGGGCGAGATTACAGGGTATTTGTTGACGGCATCAAATAGTTTCAAACTCCGGAACCCAATCCTATTGGCAATATATGGCACACGCTTACCGTTGATGTCGCGATATTTGATGATTGGCTTGTGCATCGGCGGCCCATTGATGATGTCGGGCAGGCGGACGCGGCGGCACGAATCCTTGTTTTCGGAAAGAAGACGTTTGAGCATTTCGATTTCGTACTGGAAATTAGGGAACAGCGGCTCATATCTGTTGATGACTGCCAATACACTGTCTATCTGACCATTGACCATATAATCCTTGTACAATTCCTGCATCCTCCTCAACGCCAACCGCGACGGTGCTCCACGCCTGATATAAAAATCGTAAATTGAATCCTTGCAGGCGTAGAATTCCTCCGTTGCATTGTCATAATACGACATCATCTCCTGCAACGAAAAATTTGCCTCCGCGTAGATGCCCGCGTAATACATCTGCCGCATAGTGTCCACCATAACGTGCGGCAAACGCTCGTACAGAAACCTCAGCCTCTGCCAATGTCCGCTGTAATACACTTCCTTGCACCAATTGTCGATAAAATAGTCGGTGAGCGTTTCGTTTGGTCTAAGATAATTATACAACCTCGACGCCTGCCGGTAATACTCTTTTTTTTGCGAATTTCGTGATTGAATACCCTCCGCCTTCAACGAAAAAAGCCTGCCCTTCTCGTATGCGGTCATATATTTGAAAAGCGTTGCGCGTGTGCCGTTTTCCAATCTCTTGAAATACTCCAAGCTGTCGATGAATTCCATAATATAATTGAGGCGACGGCTGCGAGGATAATTGTAGGTAAACTGTTTGGCTCGTTCGAGGCTCTTGTCGTTGCGCGCCTCGCGGTACGCCGCATCCTCCTTCAATATGGTGGCGCGGTTGATGAATTTTGGGTCGCAACCCTTGTAAGTACTGATATACCTTTCGAACCCTCTTTCGGTGGAATCCTTCAAAATGGTGCGGCGGAGTTGCACGGCGGCAATCTCGTTGATTTTCATTTTTGCGGAATCTGCCGTAATATGGTAATTGTCAAACATATACTTCTTGAAATCCTTGGCGGAATTGCGGAATTTGGCGTCCACTTTTTTGAAATTGATGAACGCATCCTTTGGGTCGCTCTGCATCGCGCAAAGTCCAAGTCCGTAATATGCGGCGTGGATTTCGCGGTGTTTTTTGATGGATTTTTTGAAGATTTTTTGAGCCGCCAATGTGTCGCCGCCACTATACACCATCTCAAACGCCCTCTGCAACTTCTGCCCCGCCGATATTTGCGGCAAAGCGATGATTAGTGTCAATACTAAAAGCAATGTTCTCATTTTCAATCCGATATAATTATTTTTAATTCCGAAGAATCCATTATATTTTATGAACGTAAAAATATAAAAAATAATTATAAAAACGACGGCGATTTTTTTCTCACGGAGGCACGGAGCTCACGGAGTTTTTTATTTCAATTTGTAAATCACTATCACCGGATTGTCGTCGGGCTTGATGGCTTTTAGTTTTTCCATATCCTCGTCGGAGATTTTGTTGTTGAGGTTGGAGCCGTCCCAGCGGTATTCTTCGGGGATTTTGTTTGATGCAAATTTATCAGGTCGGATTAGACCCACAAACCAGTTGTCGCTGTTGGTGCATACATTTTCGATTGACATATACATAGTTAGCGAACGTTGTTTTGCAGTAATGCAAACGCTTTTGCCGGTCTTTTTGTTTGTGAACAACAATTTGCCTTTGTTGTGCCCTTCGACCAAATGTGTATATAAATAATCTTTTGATTCCAAATACTCTCCTTCAAAAATGTATTTGTCGCTTGGTATATCTTGTTCCATATCCCGCATCCTTTCGTATTTTGAATAGTCAAGAATGGCCATTGGATATTTCAACTTGTATTTCGTCTTTATGGTATTGTCCTTGAAATAATAAATATTGTTGTCAAGCATTGTTTTTATATTAAACCCTCCGTCATACGGCATAATGTATTTTTTGAATGAGAAAGGATACTGGCAATTACCAACTATAAATGTGTCGATTATTGTACCCGTAGTGTCACCAGTGGATATTGCAAAACTATTGTTCGGCATTTCTTGTGCGACTATCATAATGTTGTCCGTAATATTAATATCCCTAATTGCACTCAATCCATCCAATTGATGATATGAGAGGAAATCACCGTCTGAATTGAATTTCATTAATTTGTTCCCACCTGCATCATAGATGTAAAGCAAATTGTTGGTATCGTCATACGACATCGCAACAGGAGTCGCAATTTCTTTTGGTCCAGTACCTTTGGCAATTTTTGTGATAAATTTTCCCTGATGGTCGAATATATTGATTCCTGTAAGAAGGTCTTGTATAAAAATGTTTTGCGGGCTTACGTGAACATTATATATAAATGACAACAAAGATTCATTAGAAGTCTCCAATGGTATTATCTTAATGCTGTCAATCATATCGTCAATTGGAACAGCCTCATTTTCCAACGCTTCGGCAAGGTCAAATTCAATCACACCGTTTTCAACATTGGTATTTTTTGTTTGCCCTCCGCATCCACAAATTGCTGCAATTAGGAATATAATGAAATTGTATATAAATAATTCTTTCTTCATTATTTTAATGTTTTTGTTTGCCGCAAAGATACGCAGATGTTTCTGAAATTGCAATTTTTTTTATCTCACGGAGGCACGGAGCACACGGAGTTTTTTTATGTTATTTCTCCGTACCCTACGTGTATCCGTGAGAGATTTATAATTACAAATTGTCCTTCAATTTATAAATTACAATTATCGGATTGTCGTCCTCCTTGGCGTTTTTGAGGATTTCGATATCCTTGGCGGAGAAGAGGTTATTTGGGTTGTTTTTCCAACAATCGCCTATATATTCAGGTGTTATTGAACTATAAAATGTATTCTTCTCCCCTCGTACTGTACCCGACTCTGAAAATTGAGCCAACGGAGATTTGTTGTCGCCATATTTTTTCACAAAAGCCTTGCCGGTATTTTTGTTGTAAAAAATGGGTGCACCGCTACCATTAGACATTAGGAAGAAAGACAAATAGTCATCGCTGTTATGCACACTTCCCAAAAATACGTACTTACCTTTTTCTATGTCAGCCATCAACATCGGAAGTGCTTGGTAATGTTGTTCAGGAGGCAGATTTTCGTATTTTTCAAACTGAATTTGATACTCATAGTCAGAAAAATCAAGGCGGTATTTCACACAAAAACCGTCATCCGACCAACCATAGATATTATTGTCGAACAATCTATAAATCAGTTTGTTATTACCGTCAAGACAAATCTCACCTGTATTTGATACGCTTGAAATTGGTTCAAGGCTCAGTTCTGATATTTTGACTAAATTAGAATCCAATTTGATGACTTTAAACTTATGATCTTCGGTTTGTTCTGCAACTTGCAATGTTACAAAACCGTCCCCATCCTTCGCAATGCTTGCCAGATTTTGGTCGCTATATGGTTTTGCGCCAATGAATTTTCCACTTTCTGAATATTTGAGTAGTTTCTGTGTATCAAACACATACAAACAATTATCGGAAAAGGATATGGCAAGGATATAATTAAATTCGTCTGCGCCGCCACCCTTAATATAGCGTTTTACGAATTTGCCGTTCTTCTCGAATTGGAGCAATCCCGTAGAACCCTCGTAAAAATCTACGACGTAGATGTACTTGTCGGTAACGATGCTCTTAATAATGGTTCCAATTACACTCGCCTCAGTAGTTTCGAGCGGAATGAGTTCCACGCTCTCAATCATATCCTCAAAATTCCGACCTTCGCTTTTAAGGGCAGAATTTACGTCAATGACGATTGCGCCATCGTCGGGTTGCGCGCCTTTCTTTTCGGTTGACGTGCAGCCAATTACGAAAAGAATTAAGATTAATAATACGAATTTTGTTTTCATTGTTTTAATGTGTTATGTTTGCCGCAAAGATACGGAGATGTTTTTGATGTTGCAAGTCCCCTTTTGTGGATATTTTTGCCTTATTTGCCTTTCAAAATATC
>JAFXMJ010000304.1 GCA_017530465.1 Bacteroidales bacterium | reverse complement strand
GTAACGCCTTCCACCCGTCAGATTTTGAAGATAACGGCTACTCCGATTGCCTAACACTAAATTCAGGCGTTCTTGTAGAATTTGCGGTCGAGTTTGCCGTTGAAAGTGCGTTGGATTTTCTCAGCCTCTTCGTAGTAGAAAGGCACTTTGAAACTCTCCACTTTGCCTTTGATGTAAAGTGCAATTTCCTTTTTAGTAACTTCGCTTTTAGGAACATAGATTAATTTGAGAGCCGTTCCAAGCACGGGATGCGGGGCTGCAACGCAAATGCAGTCAGCGATTTGCGGCATCGAGAGTGCGACGCTTTCCACTTCCGTTGGCGACACTTTGAATCCGCCGGTATTGATGATGTCGTCTGCGCGACCTTGGAGTCGCAACATTCCGTTTTCGTCGATTCTGCCAAAATCGGAAGTGTATATCGTGTTGTCCCTCAGAATGTTGCGAGTGCGCTCCTCGTCGCCAGCGTAACCGCTCATTATGGTATCTCCCTTGCACGAAATAAGTCCCTCTGAGGTGATTATGATTTTAGAATGTCGCATCGGACGGCCGAGACAGCCTTCCATGCACTTGCCGTCGTTAAAATTGTAAGTGGAGATAATGCCGGTTTCCGTGGAGGCATACGTATTGTAAAGGCGACTGCCGGGCAGGATTTCGCAGAGTTTTTGGATGTCGGAGGCTGAGATTGCCGCCGCGCCGGTCTCTATAAAATCTATTTTATGAGCGTATTTTTGTAGACGTTGCTCGCTGAATTGCAACAAGATACGTATTGCGCTCGGCACAAGGAAAGTTGCAAATTTACTGTATGGCTGATCCAGCGCGTCAAAAAAATCGTTGACGTTTTTCATGCCCTCGGTAATAATCAGGGTTGCGCCTTGGATAATGATGGGATATATTTTAGACAGACTGCCGATATGATTGAGCGGCCCTGCAATTATAAACGCCAAATCGTGCGTAAAGCCCTGTCCATCAATAAGATTTTCGCCATCGGCAATAATGGTGCGATGGCTTATCATCACGCCTTTTTTCTTGCCCGTGGTGCCGGTAGTAAAAAGTATGTCGGCTATTTCGGGCGACGTTTTGCATGGTTTGAGATACGCTTCGATTTCCTTCAAAGTGTCTTCGGGCAGGTCTTTTTCCACTGGCACGGCTACCGAACCGTTGAGGTGTAGTCCAAAATATTTCAGGATAAAATCAATGTCTTGCGTCGCTCTGAATACTACGGTTTCGCCTTTGGGCAACGATTGAGCCGCGTTTATTGTCTGCTGCCACAATTCGCTGTATGTAAGCGTTTTAGCACCGCAGATTACCGCCGTTTTGTTGGGATAGAGTTCCGCGTTTTGTTTCAAATAGTCCTCTAAAATCATTTGGCGTTGAGTTTGGTTTCCACAAGTTTTACGATGCTGTCGATATTCATAAAATTTTTTGGCGTGGCGTCTTCGGAATCGAGCGTTATCTTAAATTCTTCCGACAGCACCGCCAAAACGGTAGTAACAGCGAGCGAATCCATCTCGCTGAACAAAAACTCCGACGCAAAATCCACCGTCGGCAGTTCGTTTTCCAAAAGGGTTAGTATTTTTTGTTTCATTGTTTTTTGAAAGTTTATTTTTGTTGATTTTGTTTTCCGTTCCAAAATTACGAAAAATTATCCACTGGATTGGAATATATGCTCAGAAAAATTTCGCTCAGCCGTTCCAAATCGCAGGTTTCGTATTTGTCGAGACATTTGAGTCGCTCTGCAAACGTCTGCCAATCATTTTCCGAATACATTTGGGCGTATTTCCTGTTGCCGTAGAGCATATCGTGCGCCACGTAATTGTTTGGGAAGAGACGGTAAGCCATGTTGATACGACGGTCGATTATTTTGGCGACAGATTTGTGGAACTCATTGTTAGTCATGCGGTCGAGCGACAAAAATTCTGCCGTGGTAAGCGGCTTGCAAATCTCAAAATGCACCCTTCCTTTGGGCTGCAAAATGCCCGTGAGGATGCTCGTTAAATCCTCGCCCGGTTTCTTTGTGTAGCGGGTGTACTGCGATTCGTAAAGTTCCAACGACTTCAAAACATCGCACGGCTCCCATTCGTATGACACGCTCACAGGCACTATGTTCAAGTCTGACAAGGCTTTAACGCGGTCGTCCGAAAGGCTCATGCAAAACATTTTGATAATGCCTTGGTCGGTGGCGTCTTTGCCGTTTTTGGTGCGGCCGTTGCGCTGCGCTATCCAAACCGATTGTTTTTTTTCGGTGATAACGTATCTAAGATACTTAGAAAGATGTAATGAAAACTTATAAAAATCTTTCATGTTTCCGTCGGGGCGTTTTACCACAAACATCTTGTTTGCCTTGCCGATGTCGGTGATTAAAGGCGACATCATCAAGTTTGCGCCAAAGGTAATTTCCGTAGTATCAAAGCCTTGCGTTACCAAAAAATATTGCAAAAGCGACGAATCGAGCATTATGTCGCGGTGGTTGGAGATGAAAATGTAGTTTTTTTGCTTGTCTAAATTTTCGATGCCCGCGCACGAAAAATCCGTGATGCTTCGTTTGATAACCTGTTCGTTGACGCGGAACATCGTGTCGAGTTGAAAATCGTGCACGGTCTTAAACGATGCAATTTTTTCGCGCACTTGTTCCAGTGGTTCGTCGGGATACACAAACGACGCTATCAGCGGAAACGCCTCGCTGTGTGCTATGCGCTGCATCGCCGCCGGAATTTCGTCCTCGTTGTAAGGTCGTATGTCGTCAAATTCATTCATATTTTGCATAATTTGTTAGTAATATAATTGCCGCCCAAAATTGCTTCCGAGGTCATCACTGCGGTCAACGGCACACCGCAAAATCCGTGCAGATTTACATTTTGACCCGTCAACAGAAGGTTTTTAATTTTGGTAAAAACAGGTATTTGCGACAATATTATATTGCCACAATCTTTTGAAAAACCAAAAAGACTGCCTTCTTTTACATTATAGAAATCCCTGATTGTCAGAGGAGTAGAACTGCAAATATTTTCGATGCAGTCCGCAAAACCGGGGTGGATTTTTTCAAGACGCGACAATATTTTTTTTGTCTGTTGCGCCTTAAAATCCTCGTAACCCTTGCCTCGATTGCCGCTTGTTGTATTTTCCCATTTTCTTACGACATCAAAGGGCATTGGCGCGGTAACAAGCGCAGTATCAGCATATTCGCCCTGGTTTTTTTGCGGTGGTGTCATAAACAAAAATCCGAGCGGCCAATCTTCAAATGTGTATCCAAAATCCCAAACCTTCGCAAGATTCGTCATAAAATATTCGTTGCGGTCAAGATATTTGAAGGCGTTTTTTTTCAGTTTTATGTACAGCAAAAATGCCGAAAACGAATTTGGAATTGATTCCAAACGGTTTTTGTACGACTTCGGAAACGCCTCATTGTCAAGAATTTGCAACAACGAACATGGATGTATGTCCGAAATGTAAAGGTCGGCATAATAATCGCCGTTTTGGGTTTTGGCGCAGATGGCATTCTTATTTTCGGTAACGATTTTTTCGACTTTTGCATTTGTCAAAACTCTGCCGCCGTTTTCTGTTATCACGCTCACTAACAGGTCTTTAAAACCTCTGCTTGTATCTTCAAATCTAACAATTCCATTGATAAATGAAACGCTGATTATTGCGTGGACGTATGCCGGAGTTTTTCCCGCCCGTCCGCCATAAAGAGTGTTTGTGTAGGCAACAATACTGCGCAACTTGCTGTTGTCTAAATATTTGGCAATAAAAACATCTGCTGGCAACATAAAATCGTCTGTCGAACTGAAAAAATCCATGCCCGAAAACTGTTCCGTCGGGCGTAGGTTGTACAAATCAATCTTGTCGGTAATATTAAAAAGTGCGTTGACATACGTCCTCAAATTTTCGCGCTCTTCGGGAAAATATTTTGACAGCGAATCCACAAAACCATCTTTTGTTGCCGCAATGTCGTAAAACTCTCCGTCGTAGCCAACGTACAGTCTGTCAGGAGATTGGAGAACATTTATCTTGTCTTCGATGCCCAAATATTTGCAAATTTTTCTGATGTTGCCGCCCTTCTGCATACCGCAAACCACGTGCATCCCGGTGTCAAATTCGCAGCCAAAACGCTTGAAAGTCTGCAAGCCGCCGCCCGCTGTGGAATTTTTTTCCAAAACGGTAACTTGCAAGCCCTCCTTCGCAAGAATTGCACCCGTGAAAAGTCCGCCCAAACCTCCGCCGATTATTACAACAGATTTCTTCATTTGTTTGCTTCCAAGATTTGTTGATAAATGGTTTCTGCCGTCAAAAATTCGCTGCAAGTAACTATCGTTCCTACAATTACGCCGAGTATGCCGTGCGTATTGATGTTTTGTCCGGTAAGAAACAAGTTGGGAATCCGCGTCTTGTGCGGCACTCTGCCCGTGGCTCCAAGGTGTATGTCTTTGGCAATTCCGTACATCGAGCCGCGCTCCGTTCCCGTGTAGTCAAAATAAGTCAAAGGCGTTGAGGTATAATAACTTGCAATAGAATTTTGCAGCCCCGGAAATTGTTTTTCTACGGACGCAATCAGTTGTTCGGCTTTGCGGGTTTTAAAATTTTCGTAATCCTCGCCGCGTCTGCCAATTGGCGTGCCAACCCATTTTTGCAACTCGTTAAACTGCATGAAAGCAAGTATCACGCCCGTCTGCGCAAATTCTGCCTTGTCCTTGTGGCAAAGGTGCATATAAAGCCAGTTTTTGGGCCAATTGCTGTCTGTGTAACTTTCACAGTTCCAGGTACTTGATGTATTATAACCGTAGAAATTGGAGTTCATGTATTTTACGGTATTTTCCTTAAAACGCACATAAACGCAAAAAACTCCCGGTGTCTGCGGAATAGACATTATGCGGCTGCGAAATGCAGGTCTAATCAATTTAGAATCAATTAGTTGTAACGCTCTCAACGGATGTGTTCCCGCAATAAAATAATCTGCTTCAAAAAAAACTCCGCCCTGAGTTTCCACGCCCAAAGCCTTTGTGGAGTCGCATACAATTTTTGTGGCTTTATGTTTCGTCAAAACTTTTCCGCCGTATTTTTCGATTGTTTTGCGGAGCGAAATTGCCACCGAATCGCTGCCTCCAACTATCCTGAACGCACTTTGATTGTAAAAATCGGCTACAAAAGCGTGCGTGGCAAAAGGTGTTTTGTCCTTAATGGCGGCGTACAAGGGGAGGTTGCCGATGAGGACATTTTTGATTTTTTCGTCCGTGAAAATTTCGTCCAAAACGCCGTTAATCGACAGCATTTGGTATTTCATATTTAGCACCTCGTCGGATTCGGCGTGTTGAAGCATGGCAAGCGACGACGCTCCCGCAACTTTTTTTACTAAATCCCAATATTTCAGTATGTTATCTTTCTCTTTTGGAAAATATGTAGAAAACTTTTCTATAAATTGTTCGCTGCCGTTAGGAAATTTAAATTTCTCGCCGTAGATTGATACAACGTCGTAGCAATCAGGATTTAACGGCGAAAGCGTGATGTCTTTTTTTACCTCCAAATATTCTAAAATCATGTCCAATATCTGACCTTTGGCGGCACTTCCTATAAAGTGCATTCCCGTCTCAAATTTTGCGCCTCGCCGTGTAAAGCATTGCAGACATCCGCCGATTTGGTCGCCCTGTTCCAACACGGTGATGTCGTAGCCGTTTTTTGCCAAAACAACGCCGCAACTCAATCCGCCGAGTCCACTGCCTATTATCACAACTTTCTTTATATCAGACATTTTGCTCGATTTCGTTACAGATTTGCGAATATTTTTCGATATAGATTTTGCGCATATAAGACGCTTGTTGCATTTCGTTGCCAATCGCGTCTAACTCGCTGCGTGTCAACGGTTTGTCAACTTCAATATAAATTGGGCTTTTTTGCAGGACGTATGTTTTTTTGGGCAAAACTTTTCCCGTGCCGTATAGGTACATCGGCAGGATTTCCACGCCGAGTTTTTGTGCAATATAAAACGCGCCTTGATGGAAACGCCCTATCTTACAATCTTTTGAGCGTGTTCCTTCGGGAAAAACTGCAATATTGTAACCGCGATTGATGAGGTTTTGGAGTTTTGGCAACAGATTGTCGATGCCCTCCGCCACTGGATAATATTCGGCATGGCGAATCATAAAACCGTAAAAAGGATTGTTCCAAACCCAATTGTTTGTGAGGAAAACTATCTTGGGCGTAAAAATCAGTTGACACGCTAAGTCGAAGTGCGACTGATGGTTACAGATTACCACGCGGGGTTTTTCCATCGAAACACCGTCGGCGACTTTGTACGAAAATTTTGTACCTGGAATACCGTGAACAAGCATTACAAAGCGCGAAATGTTTTGAATCAGTTTGTGAAGTTTGAGTTGCTTTTTTTCGGTCATTTTGCCGATTTTTACGTACAGCCACACAAATGGCGTGAGAAACAATAGCGTAAAAACTCCAAAAACTAATGCGGCATAAATAGTGCGTAAATACTTGAAAATAAACCTTATAATTCCAAGAGGCAGTGCGTATATCAGTCCCAATATGCACAAAATGGTATTAAGCACGCTAATCCGCGCAAAATCTTTGCCGGGGCGGAAGTGGCTAACTCTTTCGTTTTCAGGCGGATAATATACACGTATTGGTACGGAAAAAATCTTGACTCCGTGCCATGCCGGCAGTACCAGAAGTTCCAACTCCGATTCGTAACGTGCTGATACAATGGACAATCCGTAGAGTTTTTTCAATGGATAAAGACGATAACCCGACTGCGCGTCAATGCCTTTTTTTAAAGTCTGAACCGTAAACCAAAAATTGGAAAATTTGTTGGCAAAACTACTGCCCTTGCTCCTTTCTACGCCGTCGAGATTGCGCTTGCCTACGAGTATTGCGCCAGGGTGTTTTTGGTTGGCTTTCAGGAAGTTGGCAATGTCGTCTGGGTAATGCTGACCGTCGGCGTCTATGGTTATGGCATACGCAAAACCAAGTTCCAACGCCTTTTTGAAACCGCGTTTTAAGGCATATCCTTTGCCCTGATTATCAGGATATTCCACCAAAGTAATGCCGCTGAGGGAGTGCAGGATTTCGCCCGTGGAGTCGGTGCTACCGTCGTTTACAACAATCACGTCGAGACAGTTGTCGAGGCTTTTCCTCACAACTTCCCCGATGGTCTTTTCGTTGTTGTAAACGGGAATAATGACGCATATCCCTCTGTCTTTCAACAGTTTCTGTTGGTCCTGCATTGAAACTATTTTTTCCTGTTTTTGGCGATGTAATCCGCCATTGTGCTTATATTTTGGAAAATAGCCTTGCCCTCTGACGCATCCTTCAATTTGATGCCGTAATGTTTTTCCATCATCACGATAAGTTCCAATGCGTCAATAGAATCCAAGCCCAAACCCTCGCCAAACAGAGGGTCGTCGTTTGGGATGTCTTCGGGTTTTACCTCCTCTAAATTGAGGGATTCGATAATCCTTTGCTTTAATTCTGCAATCAGTTGTTCCATTTTTTTATTTGTTAATTTTCTGTTCGATGTAACTGCAAAAATCGTTGAGAGTTACGATGCCCTTCATTTCTTCGGGCATTATTTTGAAGCCGAATTTTTTGTCAACAATTACGACAATATCCACAAAATCAAGGCTGTCGATGCCTACATCCTCCTTCATTCGTGCGTCCATTACGATTTTTTCGGGTTCTATTTCAAGTTCTTCTACAAGAAACTCCTTCACAGTTTCTTCAATTTCTGTACGTGTCATTTGTCTGATTATCTGTGATTTATTTAATTTTACATACCAAAATAGAGTGTCCTTGACCGAGGTGGTCGTGGATTTTCTCTATCTCCAAGCCAGCCTTTTCGATGCAGGTTTGCATGTCTTCCGTGTTGTACATCTTGGAATTGCCGTTGGCGACCGCTGTAAAATAGAGGCTCGTCATCGTCAGACAGAACGACGCAGGTTCGTATTTCTGCCTGTCCCAAAGTGTTTCCATTATGTAAACCCTTGTATCAGAAGTCATTGCGTTCTTGGCTTTTAACAAGATGTCCGTAATCTGCGGCATCGAGAAACAGTCAAGAAACTGACTCATCCATATTGCGTCCAATCCACCTTCGCGCTTGGGTACAATGGCGTTTTTGTCCAAGATGTTAACGCCCAATCCTTTGATTCTATGTGCGTTAGGTTTGCCGGAGATGTTGTTTTGCAACATCTTGATTTGTTGGGGAAGATCGAGTACTGTTACTTCTACATCGTCCTTAAAATCCACGCACTGCAACGCCCACTTCCCGGTGTTGCCGCCGATGTCGTATAAGGTCTTGACGTTGTGTTTGTTAAAGACGATTTCCAACGCCTCTGGGAACGACGAATCGCTATAAAAATGGTCGAATCCAAACCAACTTTTCTGCACTTGTTCGGGCAGTTGCGAGAGTCCTTCATATATCGTGGGCCATGTGCCGAAGTTTTTGAGGCCTTCGGGTTTGCCAGTAAGGAACGATTTTTCGAGGTCAAACCACGCCTTGTAATTGACATCGTGGTTAAAATCCACATTGACCCTTGTCGCCTTGTCGTTGAGGAGAAACCAACCGGTTTTTGAAATTGTAAACCGCTCAGTTTCAGGGTTTACGAGGATTGTGCCGATGCACAGCGATGCTTCGAGGAGACATTTGACCGCGTAGTCGGACAGGGATGTTTTAGCCACGATTTCCGCCCGCGTCATACCGTCGTCCGAATCGCGAATCATGTCGAGTATGCCAAACTTTATCATAAGTCTCGACGCTTGAAAAACCGCCGGTCCCCATGCGATAAATTCGGCAAGGCGTTGTGCCTCACGCGCCGTAAGTGTTTCCTTTGTATATTTGTCCAATGACGGTGCTAAATACATTTTACTTTACTTTTTTTATTACTAATGCCGAATTTGTGCCGCCAAATCCAAAAGAATTACTCAATACCGCATTTACCTCTGTATCAACGGTTTGCGATGTCAGGTTAATCTTTTCGGAATATTCGTCGCGGTTTTCCAAATTGATGTTTGGTGCCACAAAATTGTGCTGCATCATCAATATCGAATAAACTATTTCGCTTGCGCCCGCCATCCAACATTCGTGTCCGGTCATTGATTTTGTGCTACTTACCAACGCCTTGCAACCGCCAAACAGTTTGTTGATTGCCATCGCTTCGTACATGTCGCCTTGCGGTGTGGATGTGGCGTGTGCGTTGATGTAGTCGATTTGGGACGGTTGCAACCCGGCATCCTTCAAAGCCCTCAACATCGCCACTGCGCAGCCCTCGTCGCTCGGCTTGGAAATCTCCGCGCCATTGCCCGAAAATCCGTAGCCCGAAACTTCGGCTAATATCGTTGCGCCGCGTTTGACGGCGTGTTCGTAGTTTTCCAAAACCAATGCAGCCGCGCCGCCCGACGGTACAAGTCCGTCCCTGTCGCGGTCAAATGGCCGGCTCGCCTTTGTAGGCTCGTCCATCCTCACTGAAAATGCGCCGAGCGCGTCAAACGATGCCACGGAATATTGGTTGGTTTCTTGTGCGCCGCCGCACAGAACCATGTCCTGCAAGCCCTGTTTTATCATCATGTAACCCAAACCTATTGAATGACTGCCACTTGCACACGCCGCACTTACTGTAAAATTGACACCGCGCAGGTGGAAAATCGTACTCAGGTTCATTGTTACGGTGGAGTTCATCGCCTGAAAAACCATTCCGTAGCCGAGCATGGCCGTGTCGTGTTCCGCCTCCATTGTCTTGAAGGTTTCGATGACGGGTTTTGCGGACGAATCGCTGCCAAAAATACAGTCCGCCTCGTTGCTATTGAGGTATTCGCCGTCGATGCCAGCCTGTGCAAAAGCCTGACGTGCAGCCATATAAGCGTATTGGGTATGTTCTGGCATACCTACGCGGGTATGACGGTCGAGCATTTGCTTGGTGATTACGGGTTGTTCTACGATGCCCGAAAGCCCCGACCTGTATCCGTATTCGAGCCTTTCGGGGCAAAGTGCGATGCCCGATTTCCCGTTGTAAAGCGAGTTTTTGACGGTCTCAAGATCATTGCCCAAGCACGACCAAATCCCCGCACCGGTAATTACAACACGGTTGTTCATTGATGATTCTTTGCTTAGTTTTTTATTCGCCGCAAAGTTAAACAAAAATACTGAATGAATTAAAGTTTTTTAATTATTTTTTTTCACCACCACCATCGCCACAGAATGAATTGCCTGAAAGTCTGTTACGCCGTTTTTCTCCATCAATTCGCGATATTTGGGTGTGGTTTCCTCGTGGAGACCTACGAGCACGGAAGTCGCCTTGCCACTATTAATAAGGAGTGCCGCCTTGCGCATCGCACAATCCAACGACCGCGCTCCCTGCGTGTAGGTGATGTTGTAACCGTGTGATTTTAAATAAATTGCAATGTTGGAACCGATAGTGTTGTGGGTGCTTTGCATAAAAAGCGTCGGTTTTGGCTCGGTAATGTCGTCCAAAATCTTCTCCGAATTTTCCCAACAGCCAAGAGATGTAGCCGTAATGATTGCGTCGGGAACGTCGATGCCGCTCTGTTTCAGGGCTTTGAGTGATGTCAGGAGCGACGCTTTGAGGATTTTTCCCATGCGGCGCGATTCGGCGGGTTTGAGGTAGTTTTTTATTTCGGCGATTTCGTCCTCGGAGGTTATTTCGCACCGTGCGGCGATAGTTGGAGTGCAGGCGGCTTCGCTTGCCGTAATATTTTTTGGCGGGCGGGGACGCCCGCACTCCAAAGTCGACGAGAAAATTATTGAGGTGTCGTTGCCGCCAAAACCGAATGAATTGTCCATTACGTATCGCAACGACGGGTTGTCTTGCATTTTTTTGATGCAAATGACAGCCTCGATGGCTCCTGCCGCGCTTGTGGTGTGTCCGGTGATGGATTTTGTGCTTTCGATTTGCGGCATTTTTTCGCCAAAAATTCTGTGCAATGCTGCCATTTCGCTTGCATCGTTGTTTACAGTT
>JAFXMJ010000303.1 GCA_017530465.1 Bacteroidales bacterium | reverse complement strand
CTACAAATATGTTTTGGGCAAGGGCAAGGATTGTCAATTCCATCAGAGGGCGACATTTGGCACGTTGACATCGATGTACCAACAGATAGAGAACGGCGATATTACCGACATCGAGCAGATAAAATATTTGGAGGCGCAGTATGCCGCCACTTTTGAGGAGTTTGGTTACAATAGCAAGACCGTCGCCGAAATCCGCAATTACGCCCGCATTGAGACTTATTATCTCAATAAGCCCGACAGTGCGCGAGCCATCATTGAGCGGGCGTTGAAGGCTCAGGGCGTCAATTATACTACCAAGGCAAACCTCAACCTCGAGCTCGGCGACATTCAGTTTTACGAGGGCGATGTTTGGGACGCGCTGATGACCTACGCAAAAGTTGAGAACGACAACAAGCAAAACGAGTATGGCGACGAGGCAAAATTCCGCAAGGCACGTGTGGCGTATTACACGGGCAATTTTAAGTGGGCAGCCTCGCAACTCGACGTCCTCAAAGCCGCCACCACAAAACTCGTTGCCAACGATGCTATGGAACTTTCGCTCTTGATTGCCGACAATGCCGAGCGCGAAAATTCTGTTCCCGGCGACACTACGGCGTTGATTTCAGAAAATCAAATGTCGAGCCCCGACCTCCGCATCTATGCCCGCGCAGATATGTACCGTCAGCAAAACCAACTCCAAAAATCATTGCTTTCGCTCGACAGCATCATTACTGAGTACAAGACTTCGCCGCTTGTGGATGAGGCTTATTTTATGAAGGCGCGGATTTTTGCCAAGCAGCACAATTACGACACTGCGGCGGTTTATTATAAGAAGGTAGCCGACGACTATTCCTACGACATACTCGCCGACAAGGCTTGTTATTATTATGCAAAAATCGCCGAGGAGCATCTCAACGACCCGCAATCTGCCAAGGAATATTATATGCGCATCCTCGCCGACTATCCGGGCAGCGTCTATGCCGTGGAGTCGCGGGAAAGGTATCGGGCGTTGCAGGGGATATGATTATTGCAGATAACCCGCCAACCCAGGCACTTTGGCTATGGCGTATTCGATGTTTGGGCGGAGTTCGTTGAGGAGCACAGCGGCGTGCGGTATGTCCTTTTTTTCATAATACAATAGGCACAGCCACCCTTTGGCGGTGATTTGCTCCTCAAACAGGTGTTTCTGGACGGCGAGATGGTATGTCTCGATGATTTTTTGCTCGGCTGCGTCGTAATTTTTGCGCATTAGGTCCAATACCCCTGAATGTAACATCAGCGAGAGTCTTGCCGCGTCAGTGACGGCTTTGTCGATTGCGTTTTGCATATCGGCTTCAAAGAGGGCAAAATCGTTGTTGTTCCAATGCAGGAGCGCACGTGTGCCGAGCGAATCCGACAGCAATGCCTGTTCGTTGTCTTTTTCGGATGTCTTTACCGCAAAATCAAGGAACTCCATACAAAAATCGCATATCCGTCCTGTCTTGCCTTTCACTTCGATGGGGTCGTTGAGGTGTGCCTCGTTGTGCATCAGTTTGGTAGCCATTAGGAAATGACAATGCGCCATCGTGTTCCATTGGTCGTGTTCAGCGAGCAGGCGCAGCGACTTGTAGAACGATTCAATGGCGTTGGCGGGCTCCCAAATATAGGTGTAGATGCAACCGATAAGGTTGTTGATTTTTGCCTGCATATCGTATGCGTGACGGGTGTTGAGCAGCGATTGCGCGACGTTGATGCACGATTTGGCGGACGAGATGTTTTGCTTGTTGACGTAATACATCGCGAGGAGGTCGAGGCTCGACAGCATTTCGTCGAGCATATCCATTTCCTTGTATTGGGTGTATGCCGTGTCAAAATATTTGACCGCGTCGTCGCTGCCGCTTGTCATCAGGCATTTGGCGATGTTGAGGGATGTGCGGGCTATTTCGGCGGGGTCGGCGTGTTCCTTTTGGAGCATATCGAGGGCAGAGCGGTAACATACCGCCGCCTCGTTCATACGCCCGATTTTTTCGAGCATCAGAGCCTCGTTGTTGAGGTTGTTGTACATACCGTCGAGGTCGTTGACTTCCTTGTAACAATTGTATGCCCTGTGGTAGAATTGGCTCGCGGTCTTCATCTGACCGATTGTGTCGTAGGCATAGCCGATGTTGTTGGAGACGAAACCCTGCTGCCAATAGTCGTTGGTATCCTGATAGATACGCAGTGCGGCATAATAATTTTCGAGGGAGTCAAAATATTTTTGCTGTTCGAGCAGCCGCTCTGCGAGGGTGTAATATAACCGTGCGAGGAGTTGCTTGTTTTCGGTGGTGTCCTTGATGTCGTTGATTGCCTTTACCTTGTATGCGATGCCTTCCTTTGTGTTTTTGCGCCAACACTCAAAGTCTCCGAGGTCGCTTGTGGCGGCGGCTTGGAGGTCTTTGTCGTTCATTTTTTCTATGGAAGCTAATACGATTTCAAACATTTTTGTGGCTTCCTGCGCGTTGTCGTCCTGCATATAAGATTTGCCGGCGAGGATACGGTTTTCTACGCTGTAATCGATGTTGTCTTCTGCAAAAACATCCGCCAGGTGCTTGTAACATTCTATCGCGTCGTTGTTTTGACCGAGTTCGAGGTACAATTCTGCCATAGTCTGGAATATCTCGCCGTATGTTTCGTCTGGCTCGATGTCGTGTTCTGTGAAAATTGACGCCGCCTTTTGGAATAGCGAGATGGCCTCGTCGAAGTGTTCGTCCTCCTCCGCAAGCAATGCGAGCATCTTGATGATGTCGGGTTGCAATGCGTAATTGCCTGATTCTTCGAGGGCGGCGAGTGCGTCGCGGAGTGCTTTTGCCGCGCCGGCGTTGTCTTCGAGGTCGTGCATATTGGCTGCGGCGTTGCGGAGCATCATTGCTTCGTCGTCGAGAATATTGAGTTGGCGGAACAGTCGTGCAGCCTCCATATTGAGGTCGCGACATTCTGCGAGTTTGTCCTGCGCCTGATAATTGGCGGCCTGGCGTGCGAGGTGGCTGGCGAGTTGGAGGTTGTCGTTGAGTTTGCGGTCGATGGCAATAGCCTTATTGGCCATCTCGATAGCCTTGTCGTATTGTTCGAGCGCGAAATAAGTGCCCGAAATGTTGCCGTATGAAATGGCGGTGTTGATTTGGTGGTTGCTCTTGATGTCTTGTTCGAGGGCTTTCTGATAATGCGACAGAGCCATCTCGTAGTCACCTTTTGCATAATAAAGCCCGCCAAAAGTATTGTTGACGCTGCCCGCCATCGATTCTTTTATCTTGTCCACGGGCATCGCTTCCGCTTCGATGAGGGTCTGTATGCCTTCGTCGATGCTGTCGGTGTAACTGCACATACTCGCGATGTTGATTAGGTCGCAATATGTATTGATGTCGTCGTTGTTGCGGCGGTCGATGTCAAGTGATTCTTTGTAAAAAGCAAGCGCGTCCTCGTATTCACCTTTCTGCTGGTGAAATTCGCCCATAGTGGATTTTGCGTATGCCAATGCCCAGTTGCTGCCGATTTGGTTGGCGATGGACATTGCTTCGGTGAGATAACGCTCCGCCTGGGTGGCGTTGCCCTTGTAAATATTTGCCGTGCCAAGTCCGATGGTCGCGCCGAGCATTTTGGAGAGGAGGTTGATTGGTTTTGTAGCCATCAATGCTTCCTCAAAATGCTTGATAGCGTCGTCGTAGTTGCTACTGTCGCAGAGGAGGTTGCCGAGGTTGATGTGGATGCCGGCGATGCCCGGGGTGTCATTAATCTGCATCATCCTCTGTTCGGCAATCATATAATGCTCTGTCGCCTTGTCGTTTTCGTGGTTGCTTTGGTAATATGACGCGAGAGAGGCGTGTGTGCGGGCCTCCAATCGCGGGTCGTCGATGTCTTGGAGCAGTTTCAATGCAAGCATCGCCTCCACCTTCGCCCTGTCCATATCAAACAAT
>JAFXMJ010000032.1 GCA_017530465.1 Bacteroidales bacterium | reverse complement strand
GTCGCTACAAAAGCCGACAATGACACAGTAAAAACCGACACCGCAAAACACGCCGTCACCGTTGCTCCGACGCAAAACGGGGGCGACTCCACTACCCCAGCCACAGAAACCGCCACCACAACCGACGGCGAATCTATGTGGTGGGTGTTTGCAATTGCATTTCTTGCCGGACTTGCGGCAATATTCACGCCGTGCGTATTTCCGATGATACCAATGACGGTAACATTTTTCCTGAAAGACAAATCGGGCAAAGGCAAATTCAATGCGCTAATTTACGGAATATCAATCATTTTGCTCTACACATTGCCAGTTGCGATACTTATTATAATTAGCAATATGATAGGCGGCGCAACATTCACGGCTGGCATTTTCAACGCGTTGAGCACACATTGGCTGCCCAACATCATTTTCTTCGTGATATTTATGGTGTTTGCGCTGTCGTTTTTGGGAATGTTTGAGATTGTATTGCCGTCGTCGATAATCAACCGCGCCGAACAACGCGGCGACAAGGGCGGCTTGATTGGTGTATTTTTCTTGGCATTCGTGTTGGTGCTTGTAAGTTTCTCTTGCACAGGGCCTATCGTGGGTTCGGTGCTTGTGGAATCGGCGTCGGGCGGCAGTAGTTACATAAAACCAATTGTTGCTATTTTGGGATTTTCGATAGCATTTGCAATGCCGTTCACACTGTTTGCATTCTTCCCCGAAATCCTCAAAAAACTCCCAAAATCAGGCGGTTGGCTCAATACCGTGAAGGTAGTTTTGGGCTTTGTGGAATTGGCGTTGGGATTAAAATTCCTCAGCGTCGCCGACCAAACTTACCATTGGCACATCCTCGACCGCGAAACATATTTGGCGATTTGGATTGCAATAGGATTTTTGTTGACGGCTTATTTGCTCGGCAAATTGAAGTTGCCGCACGACAGCGACCTGCCGCACATCAAAGTTCCGAGGCTGTTGCTTGCTATCATAACTCTCTCATTCACAGTGTATATGATACCGGGATTGTGGGGTGCGCCGCTCAAAGCGTTGGCAGGATACATACCGCCAATCACCACGCAGGATTTTGTAATCGACAACTACGAAACCGCCGCCGCGCCTCAGTCGCCCACAACGAACAACCTCTGCAAAAAGCCGTTGTATTCTGATTTTCTGAAACTTCCGCACGGTATTCAGGCGTATTTTGAATACGACGAAGCCGCCGACTGCGCCAAAAAGCAAAACAAGCCGCTTCTCCTCGTCTTCACGGGACACGGCTGCGTCAACTGTCGCAAAATGGAGGAAAATGTTTGGACTGACCCGCGTGTAAGCCAAAAAATGCAGAACGACTTCGTGTTATGTGCACTTTACACCGACGACCGTACCCTCTCGTCCGACGGCACTCACACCATCGGACAAGTGAATACGGAAATTCAGATTTCTAAATACAATATCAACGCGCAACCGTATTACGTCATTGTTGACCCAAATACCGGCGCAATGCTCAAAACACCAATGAGTTACAATCCCGATGTGGAGAGCGTGTTGCAATGGATGGAAAATTAATGGGGGTGTCCTTACGGACAGAAATAATACAAATCTTTACAAATTCTACAAATTATTTATTTGTCTGATTTGTAAAGATTTGTAAGATTTCTCGCGAAGCGACTTCTATAATCCAAAGATTTCTTTCAACGCCTGTTTCAATTCGCCCTCGTCCATATAGCCGTTGATGGCCTCGTACTCGTCCTTCTCGGGGTCAACGAAGATAAGGCACGGTATGCCTTCCTGAATCTCGTCGAAGATGGACGCCGCCTGCGGACACTTGTCAACATCCACATAAAACGTCTGAATCTTAGTGCCATACGCCCGTTGTACATTCTGCATAACGGGCTTCTGTTTTTTGCACCACGTGCACCACTCCGCACCAAACTCGATGATGAAAGGCTTGTGGCACATCACCTTGTCGTTATTATAATTATAACACTTGGTGAGGAAAGTCTGTTCGGTAAGCGTAACAGTCTCAGCGGATTGCGCGTAAGTAGCCACCGCCGTTATCAACATTAGACACGGCAGCATCAAGAATTTGAAAAAAGATTTCATAATATGTCAATGTTTTAAGGTTTTGCATATATAGTTGCACGGCGAGAGGGAAAATGAGGGGAAAAAAACAATATTTTTTTTTAAAAATTTCAATTTTTTGCATATCTTTGGCAACAATTATTTTTTACATACTGATTGAAAATAACACTATCAAAACAAGAACACAAAATGAAAACAAGTTTTTTTGCAATGGCACTGATAGCCGCTACTATGCTCGCAGGTTGCAACAAGGACGACGACTCCCCCACCCTGCCCACCAACCAAGAAGAACAACCGTCTGGCAATCAGCCCAACAACCCCAACCCCGGAAGCCAAACACAAGGTATGACGCTTTCTGCCGACTTCGGTGTGTACGCCAATTCATTCGTATTGACGGTACAAAAAACATCGCCACAAAACACCATCCACTACGCTCTCGACGGAGGCACAGCCACCAAGGCGTCACGCGAATTTCCCGAAACGGGCATCACAATCGAATCCACAACCACACCATCCAAATACTTCCTCACGCCCAATGTGCTGAGTTACATCGATTGGGAACATTACAACTACGGATACGTCGATAAAGGCGTATGTATCAACCTGTTGGAACTCGCGCAAAACGGCGACACGGTGTCGAAACTTCAAGGCACTTACATCGTAAACCCAACAATCAAAGCCGCCGACATCCCGGTTGTATGCCTTACGGCGCAGCAAGCCGATTGGATTGGCACAGACAAGCGGTCTGGACTCTACAATACATACCCAAACGCCGACAACGACCAAAAATACAGGGGCTGGTTGGAATTTTACGACCAGAAAACCGGCGAAAGTTTCGCCCTCAATACGCAGATGAAACGCGGCGGCAATTGGACCCGCTCGTACCCCTGCCGCACCATCAATGTCAATTACAACAAAGACCAAAACGGCGACAAAAACAAGATTCCCGCCCTCGACATCTTCGACGGTCGCGAGCGTATGGACGGCAACGGCTCGATAGCCGGCAGCGTGCGCAGATTTCGCCTACATTCAGGCGGCAACGCTTGTTTTGGCACGTTGATTTCCGACGCCTTTGTGCAACAATTGATAGGACGCAAAACCAACGTCTCCACCACGGCGTGGCGTCCCTGTATGCTCTACCTCAACGCCGAGTACTGGGGTCTTTACCAACTCCGCGAGCATTATTCCGACATCTATTTCCAAAATAATTACGGCGTGGACAAGGACGACGTGATGTACGTGGACAAGGTTTACACAGGCAGTATGTCTGATGCGGCATACGCTCGTTACCGTTTTGAAATCAAGGAAGGTGATGAGGCTCAGGTACTTGCCGAACTCGACGACTTGTTTATGTTTCTCGGTTACGATTACACCAAAGCCCCCAACACACGCGCCAAAGATTGGAACACCGACGGCTGGCAACTCACCGGCGAAGGCACGAAATACGCCGAATTTTGCAAGCGCGTGGATGTTGCAAGCCTTGTTGACTTAGTGTTGATACAGGGATATTGCTCCAATTGGGATTTTATGTACAACAACTTCCGAATGTGGCGCACCTGCAAAACTGACGCCTCCAACCCATACGCCGACGGCAAATGGCGATTCTGCCTCCACGACGTGGACTTTGCATTTGAAGACGCCACAGCCGACAATGTATTAAAAGCCGACGACGGAGCGCAGGGCGACGGACTGTGGAACACGCACAAAATCAGCGTATTCGATTATTATACCGGTAATGCATACCTCAATACCGGCGCAGTGCAGGGCTATCTGAAACCATACAACTACCTTTGGCTCTACCTGCCGATGCAGAATCCAGAGTTTAAAGCACTCGTAAAACAACGCGCCGAATACATCCAGCAACTCTTCAACGTTGCCGACTGCGAAAAACTTTGGACGGAAATGGCGTCGCAATTATCACCCTACATCAACGACCGCGCAAAACGCTGGGGCGGCAATTGGAACTACTCTTCTTGGCAAAGCGACCTTGACTACCGCCTTTGGCGTATGCAGCACAGGTCGGAATATTTTATGCAGCAAGTAGTAAAAGCGTTTGGCTTGGAAGGCATATAAAAATACACAAATTTTGCTATTGCATATCTCAAAAACTTCCACTACCTTTGCCGCGTAAAAAAATAAGTGTTTATCAAACAAGAATACTACTTTATGAAACTCACTAACTGCATCGAAAGTTTCGATGGCTATATGTGGAAGCGCGAAATCAATGTCCGCGACTTCATACAGCACAATTACACGCCGTATTATGGCGACGAGAGTTTTCTCCAAGGCCCCACTGCAAAGACCAAGGCCCTGTGGGACAGGCTCTCCGAAATGTTCAAGACCGAGCGCGAGAAGGGCGTTTATGACGCGGAGACCAAGCTCCCGCAGACCCTCACGACATACGGCGCGGGCTACATCGACAAGGAAAACGAAGTAATCGTTGGACTCCAAACCGACGCGCCACTCAAACGCGGCATCTTTCCCAAAGGCGGCATCCGAATGGTGGAATCGGCATTGAAAGCATACGGATACAGCCTCGACCCCGCCACCAAAGAGATTTACACCAAATACCGCAAGACCCACAACGAAGGCGTATTTTCGGCATACACCAAGGACATCCGCGCCGCCCGCCACGCGCACATCATCACGGGACTTCCCGATGCTTACGGACGCGGACGCATCATCGGCGACTACCGCCGCATCGCCCTCTACGGCGTCAACAACCTCATCGAGGAGAAAAAACGCTTCCTCGACCGCCTCGACATTCAAGAAATGACCGAGGAGTGCATACAATCCCGCGAAGAAACCTCCGAACAAATCAAGGCTCTCGGCGACTTCGTGAAGATGTGCGCCAATTACGGCTTTGACGTTACCGTACCTGCCAAAAACGCTCGTGAGGCTGTTCAATTCGTGTATTTTGGCTACCTCGGCGCGGTAAAAGACCAGGACGGCGCAGCAATGTCGCTTGGCAGGGTGAGCACATTCTTGGACATCTTCATCGAAAAAGACATCAAAGAAGGAATCCTCACCGAACAGGAAGCGCAAGATCTTATAGATCAATTGCAGCCACGTTGTACATCTTGCCATAGTTCACGGTGTCGGCATTGATGGCGTTAACGCTGGTGTTGCCGGTG
>JAFXMJ010000302.1 GCA_017530465.1 Bacteroidales bacterium | reverse complement strand
GCCGACTTCATCGGCAATGACAGCGCGTGCCTCGTGCTCGGCGACAACATCTTCCATGGCGCAGGATTCACAGGAATGTTGAAAAAAGCAGTGGAGACCGCCGAAAAGGAAAACAAGGCCACAGTATTCGGCTACTGGGTCAACGACCCCGAGCGTTACGGCGTGGCAGAGTTCGACAAGGACGGCAATTGCCTCTCCATCGAAGAAAAACCCGCAAAACCCAAGAGCAACTACGCCGTGGTTGGCCTGTATTTCTACCCCAACAAGGTGGTGGAAGTAGCCAAAAACATCAAGCCCTCGGCTCGCGGCGAATACGAAATCACAACCGTAAACCAGAAATTCCTCGACGACGGCGAATTGAAGGTACAAAAACTCCCCCGTGGCTTTGCCTGGCTCGACACCGGCACGCACGATTCGCTCTCCGAGGCGTCCACATACATCGAAGTATTGGAAAAACGCCAGGGTCTCAAAATCGCTTGTCTCGAAGGCATCGCCTACCGCAAGGGCTGGATTGACGAAGCACGTATGCGCGAACTCGCCAAACCTATGCTCAAAAACCAGTACGGACAGTACCTCCTGAAAGTGATTGACGAAATCAACGAAACCGGCAACCCAAACTTAGACTAACCAAATGTCAGAAAAGAAAATCGCTTTGATAACGGGCGTAACGGGTCAAGACGGCTCGTACCTCTCGGAGTTTTTGCTCGCCAAAGGATACGAAGTGCACGGCGTAATCCGCAGAAGTTCAGTAGATTACCGCGAAAGAATCGCGCACCTCGAAGGCATCAAAAATTTTCATCTCCACTACGCCGATATGACCGACTCGATGTCGCTCGTAAAACTGCTCGGCATCGTGAAGCCCAACGAAATCTACAACCTCGCGGCGCAGAGCCACGTCCAAGTATCGTTTGACTCGCCTGAATACACCGCCGATGTAGATGCAGTGGGCGTATTGAGGATATTGGAGGCTGTAAGAACCAACCACCTCGAATCACACTGCCGCATATATCAGGCATCAACATCCGAATTATATGGCAAGGTGGAACAAGTGCCACAGAACGAGGAAACGCCATTCCACCCCTACTCGCCATACGCCATCGCCAAACTTTACGGCTATTGGATTATCAAAGAGTACAGGGAGGCGTACAATATGTTTTGCTGTTCGGGAATATTGTTCAACCACGAGAGCGAGCGCAGGGGCGAAACTTTTGTAACACGCAAGATAACCCTCGCCGCCGCCCGCATCGCGCAAGGCAAACAGGAAAAACTCTACCTCGGCAACCTCTCCTCATTGCGAGATTGGGGATACGCCAAGGATTACGTGGAGTGCATGTGGCTGATTTTGCAACAGGACAAGCCCGACGACTTTGTGATTGCCACCGGCGTGCAACACTCAGTAAAGGAATTTGCCACATTAGCATTCAAGGCGGCTGGCATCACGCTCCGTTTTGAAGGCGAAGGCATCAACGAAAAGGGCATCTGCGCAGAAGGTCCGGCACAACTCCTTGGAAAAACTCTCGTGGAGGTGAGCGAAGATTTTTACAGGCCGACAGACGTTGTCAACCTCTGGGGCGACCCGTCCAAAGCGCGACGCATACTCGGTTGGAATCCGCAAAAAACCACCTTCGAGCAACTCGTATCGCTGATGGTGAAGCACGATATGGAAAAAGTGGCAGCCGACCACGTTACGAGCGTTATGCGCACCAATCTGGCGGAATATTTGGAGAAAGGAATCGTAAAATAATAGCCATGAAACAATGGTTGGCAATAACAATAATGGCGTTGCTGCCGCTTGTTGCATCGGCGCAGGGTGTGGACGTAGAACTCAAAAATATTCGTTACTACGCCTCCACGCGCTGCGGCGACGAAAACCCAGTGCTTGTGAAAGTTTGTTTTAGGACAGGCTACCCCACCCCATTGGAACTCAGCATTGTAGTTGTAGAATCCAATCCAACAATCACATACACCTGCAAGGTAACAGAATGTGACGAGAATGGCAACATCTATTATAGTTTTTGCACCAAAGACGGCGCGACGAGCAATTTCGACGTATATTTCCGCGATGCCGATGGCAACCGCAGCAAAATATTCTCGATATTCGCCAAGTTTCGCGGAAAATCCGAATACGGCTGGGATGGCAACCGCAGCAAAATATTCTCGATATTCGCCAAACCAGATTAATTGCCTACGACAATTAATCTTTTTTTAACGAAAATTACCGTGAATTTTTTCATCAATTATCGATATTTTTTTCTTCGTAATTTAAAAATTGATGGTAATTTTTGTTTAATTGATGGTAATTTTAGTTTAAGGGTAAGCCGCCGCAAGGTGGTGTAAATATTCATTATTATGTTAATTGCACGTCAGAAAAAACAGGAAAATATCGCCGAATACGTTATCTATATGTATCAGGTAGAGGACATGATGAGGGCTTGCGGTCTTGACATCGAAACCGTCAAAAAAAACATCATTGCCCAATATTCGCAGCCACAGGACATACTCGACGAAATGACATATTGGTACGACAACATCATAGCCCTGATGCGCAACCAAAAAATCGAGCAAAAGGGGCATCTTCAAGAGGTTTTGAATGTGGTGGACGACCTCAACGACCTGCATCTTCAACTCCTCCGCTCGCCACTTCACCCAGATTACAAGGTGGCATACCAGGAGGCTGCACCCGTCATAGGGCAATCCATAGCCATCACCAAAACCAACGGAGCGTCAGAAATCGAAGTATGTTTTGAGATGATGTATATGATTTTGCTGCTCCGCCTTCAAAAAAAGGAAATCTCCAACGACACCAACTTCGCCGTTGCCAAAATATCGCGGTTGCTGGCAATACTGAGCGAGAAATACCATAAGAACGAGAAGGAAGGGCTGGATTTTTAAGTACTCTCACGGAGACACGGAGGACACGGAGTTTTTTGCTCTGTGTCCTCCGTGTTTTTTTAATCATTTCTCCGTGTTTTCTGTGTTTTTTATAATCATTTCTCCGTGCTCTCCGTGCCTCCGTGAGATTTTCCCCAAAAAATCTGCAAAAATATTACATCTTCCAACAAATTCTAAATGAGCAATTTGCGCCAACAATGTAAAGCGCGGCGTACAAAAAAAAAAAACAGACGACTTTTTTCAAAATTCTTTATACCTTTGCAGCGGCAAAAATGGGATGGAGTTTTCCATTGCTGATATTTTTAGCCGG
>JAFXMJ010000301.1 GCA_017530465.1 Bacteroidales bacterium | reverse complement strand
TATTACTGCAATAAAAATGCCAACTATCGCTTTTTAATCGTCTGACAACGGTATTTTTTTGTATTTACCGTCCTTGTAATTGCCGATATTGAGCTGTATGGACTTCCTAACGTATGCTGGTGTTTTCTCATACTCTTCGATATCCACTTTGCTGTAGTCTATCGGACGGAATTCCTTGGAGATGCGCACTTCTTCCTCGGCCTCTTTAGCCTCGTCGTTGATGTCGGTGTCGTCATCGGTGTCGTCGTCGTAGGTGATGTCGGAGAGTTCCACTTCGTCGCCAGCTTCGTGTTCCTTGCCGTCATTGTCGGCTGCGGACTGTGGTTCTGGTTCGGGGTCTGGAGTCTTAGTCTCTGCGGCAGGAGTTTCCGCAACTTTTTGTTCGGCTACCTCGCTGCTGGCTTCTTCACGGACTATGATGAGCTTGCCGTCGTTGTCGTAGGGGTTGATGATTTCCGACGAATTGAATCCCGAGGCGATGAGCGTCACATTGAGGCTGCCGCCAAGGGTGTCGTCTGTTGACTGACCCCAGATGAGGTCCGCCTTGCAGCCAGCAGCCTCTTGTATGTAATTGTTGATTTCGGCGAGTTCGCCAAGTTTGAAGGCGGAATCCTCGCTGGAGAATACGTTGATGAGGATGTTTTTTGCACCGATGCTGCTGTTGTTGCTGAGCAAGGGTGAGCTGAGAGCCTTTTTGACGGCTTTTATAGCCCTGTCTTCGCCGTCTGCCATACCTGTGCCCATGAGCGCGATGCCCGAATCTTTGAGTACGGTTTTCACGTCGGCAAAATCGACATTGACATGTCCCGGCACGGTGATGATTTCGGCGATACCCTTTGCAGCTTGCGTAAGCACGTCGTCGGCAAATCCGAAAGCGTTGGTTACGGTCTCGTCGGCGTATTGTTCGAGTATCTTGTCGTTGTCGATGACCAGGAGCGAATCCACATTCTGCCTAAGCTCGCCGAGACCCTTGATGGCCTGGTTGACACGTTTGGGACCTTCGAACCTGAACGGCACTGTCACGATAGCCACGGTGAGGATGCCCTGCTCCTTGGAATGTTTGGCGATGACAGGTGCTGCACCTGTGCCTGTGCCGCCGCCCATACCAGCGGTTACAAAAAGCATCTTGGTACTGTCCACGCCGCCAAGCACGCGGTCGATTTCTTCGATGCTCTCCACCGCCGCCGATGCGCCATGCTCGGGATTGTTGCCCGCGCCGAGGCCGTTGGTGAGCGATGGACCGAGCTGTATTTTGATCGGCACTTCGCTGCGTTCGAGAGCCTGGTTGTCGGTATTGGCTACAATGAAGTCCACATCCTTGATACCTTTCTCAAACATGTGATTGACAGCGTTGCCGCCGCCACCGCCCACGCCTATTACCTTAATAATATTCTGCTTCTTGGGGATGTCCCATTCAATGGGTTCTTCGTTATCGTCAAACAGGTTCTTAGCCATATTGTGCTCAAATTAAATGGTTAGTGGATAGATTGTTTTTTTGTTAAAGTTTGGAAGGCTCTTCGTCTTCGGTAAAGAAGTCTTTGAGCATAGAACCAAGCTTGCTAAACAAGCTGGACTTTTTCTCTGGTTTCTTGACTGGTTTCTTATCCTCTTGAGAGTCATCACCTTGCGTGGTGGCATTCTTGTTGTCGGACGAATTGTCAATGGGCTTAACATCGATGGCCTTGAGTTTTTCGCGCAATTTTTCCATATACTCAATGCCCTTTACAAGCAGTCCCACAGCCGTAGAATATTCAACGTTGAACAGCTTCGGATAGGAATCTGCCGAGATGTTGCGCGGTTTCATTTGCTGTACGTCCCTGCCAAGCCTGTACCTGACAAGCGTCGTGAGGTTTTTGAGCTTGGAACCGCCACCAGTGATTGCTATCTGCGAAATCTTGTCGCCGTATTTGGATTCGTTGAGAGCATTGGCAATGCCCGCCACGATTTCGTCCATCCTGGCATTGGTGATAGCAGTGATGTCGGCAAGCGAGACCTCCTTTTCGGTGCGTCCGCTATTGACCACCACGAGGGTCTTGTCGAATTTGGATTCAGGCATAACATTGGCGTGCTGGATTTTGAGAGCCTCGGCACTCCTTGCCAATATCTGACACGCCGACTTGATATCTTCTGTGATTGAATTGCCGCCAAAGGGTATTACCGATATGCTTCTCAACAGCCTGTCCTGATATATAGCGACGTCTGTAGTGCCAGCACCAATGTCTGCCACCAATGTGCCAACCTCCTTGTCGTCGTCGGTGAGCACGGCGTCGCCAGACGCTATCGACTGCAACACTATCTTCACAACTTTCAATTGAGCCATTTCAATCGCCTGACGTATTTTATGAACGGCATTTGCGCGACCTATAACTACATAGAAAGTGCCACCAAGGCTTTTGCCCGGGCATCCCACTACATTGAGCCCCACGTCGCTGCCATCCACCATATACGACTGAGGTATTACGTGTATGACTTCCTCGCCAGGCTCCTTGTTGAGGTTATAGACTTCTTCCGTGAGTTGGTCTATATCGCTCTGTGAAATGAAAGACGTGTTAATAAATTTCGTGTGCGACGTTTCGATTGTCCTGATATTCTGTCCTGCTATACCTACAAAAACTTCCTTGAACACAACGCCAGAGGAAGCATGGCAATTGTGAACAGCCTGTGAAATGGCTGAAGACAAATCGCCAACATTCTGCACGGAGCCACGGATAACGCCGCGCGAAGGAGCCTCTCCGAATCCGAGCACGCTTACGTTGCCCTTTTCGTCTCTTGCCCCTACTATTACCACAATCTTCGCTGTGCCGATATCAATCGCCGCAATTACTTTATTTTTTGACATATCGAATAACCCTATATTTTATTGTTCTTTATTTCTTTTCTACGTTTGCAGACTATCTGGTTGTTGTACTTAACAGAAATCTGCTGGTATGTATTCCATCCCACTTTTGGCAGTGCCTTGAAGAAAAACTGCTTGAGCGTGTACATCTTCTTGTCGTAATCCTCTATGGATCCGATGCTCAGCACAAAATCTCCAATCATTGGCACTATTTCGTATTCGCCTAATTTGTTGATGTATATCTGCACCACCTGGTCGCCCCAATAGTCATCGCTCTGTATCAGCTGCGCGAGCTTGAATAGGTCGCCCGTCTGGCTGCCCTCCGCGTATGGATCCGCCTTGTAAATCTTGTCGCCGGAAAAGTCGTACTTGTCCTTGACATAGCCATTGACCACGATGCACTGGCAGGCATCCTTGTCGCTGGCGGCAAATATCATCCCGTCACTGTCGATATAGTAGTCTTGCTTGTCGTTGACTACCAATAGCATCGGCTTGCGCTGCTGTATGTCGATATTGAGTATGCCCGTTATCGACTTGTATATCGATACATTGCGTATGTAAGGGCATTTCCTCAATTGCTCGTCAAACAAGTAGGCGTTGATGCTGTCCATCGTGTGACCCTCTATCTCGCCCATCACTGAGTTTAACATCGTGCGCACATCGTTGACATCCACAAACTTGACGTCGGCAGAGTCTTTTATCGTGATGGACACCACATTGCAACGAGTATCGTGAAACTTGCTCAGCGACAGAAACACTGTCACTAAAAGTACCACGACCGCCACCGCCTTGATTATTTTGCTCTTTGAGTATTTCATTTCCTGCTCCTCCTTATTATATTTAGGTGTACGATGGCGATGTTTGTCCCAACGCTTCAGTTATCGGTGTCACAAGCTGATCTACGCTTCCTGCGCCCAATGTGAGTACCACTTCCACTTTGGATGACAATAGTTTTGCAATTATATTGTCCTTGCCGTCCACAAGGCTCACCTTGCAACGGTGCATCTGCTTGGCTATCAGCTGCGAATCTACACCCGGAATCGGTTTTTCGCGGGCTGGGTAGATGTCCATCAGCATCAATTCGTCGAGAGCGTCGAGGCTTTCGGCAAATCCTGCCGCCAAATCCCTCGTCCTTGTGTAGAGGTGGGGCTGGAATATGCCCGTGAGCTTCTTGCCGGGGAATAGTTCCTTCACCGAACTGATAGTGGCGGCAAGCTCCCTCGGATGATGGGCGTAATCATCGATGTACACCACATCGGGCTTATTTACGTGGAACTCCATGCGGCGTTTCACGCCCTTGAAAGTGGCGATGCCCTCCTTTATATATGCCGCATCTATGCCAGCCGCCTGCGCCGCAGCCACACACGCCATAGTGTTTTCCACGTTGACGCGCCCCTTTGCACCAATGGTGATATTGCTGATGACTCCCGAGGGCGTCACGGCATCGATGGTATAAGTGCCATTGGCGAGCCTTATATTGGTGGCGTAATAGTCGCAAGTAGCATCTGACTCTGAATACGTCACCTTGCGCAATGCCTTGCAGTCGATGAGTGTGTCTATCTTTTTATTGACAACAACAATGCCGTCCGGTCTGCATTTCTGCACAAACTGATTGAAAGTGTCAATAATATCGTTTCTGTCCTTGTAGATGTCGAGGTGATCGGCGTCCACGTATGTCACAATGGTTATCTTGGGCTCAAGCCAGAGAAACGAACGGTCAAATTCGTCAGCCTCCGCCACAAGCAGAGTGTCGGGATTGTCGTACTGTGCCTTGACAGACGGCAATACGAGGTTGCTGTCGATATTGCGCGAGATGCCCCCAAGGAAGGCGAAACCATCCTTACCGGCGCACTTGACTATATTTGCCAACACACACGAATTGGTGGTCTTGCCATGTGTGCCAGACACCGCTATCGTAGTGTAATTGTTGGCAATCATGCCAAGCACTTCGGCGCGCTTGTGCATATTGTAGCCATTAGTCTTGAAAAAAGTGAAAATCTTGTTGGTGACAGGCACGGCGGGGGTGTATATCACCAATGTGCGCTCCTTATTGTCGATGAAAGGAGACGGCACGGTGGCTACCTCGTCGGTGTATGTGACGGACATCCCTTCGCCCTCGAGACGCACGGTGAGCTCCGACTTGTGAAGGTCGTAGCCAGCCACGGTCTTGCCAAGGCCGTTGAAATAACGTGCAAGCGCACTGATGCCTATACCGCCGATGCCAATGACATATACATTGTCTATCTGCCCAAACTTGATCATTTTTCCTTTTTAGTTTTCCTGACGGCTTGTTTTAATATTATCAATCTACTCCTTGTTGTCCGTATTGTGTGTGTCCTTTTCGCCAAACAAAAGCTCGATGCGTTTGAGGTAATTGAGCACCACGTCATTGTCGCCATTCTTCTTAACAAACTCTGTGAGAGCGTGTTGCAAGTATTGGAGAGCTGACGAAATGTTGATTTGCTGCTGGACGAGAGAGTGGAGCATATTGCGTCTCTGCTTAATGAGTTCTATCTTGTAAACTTCGGCAAGGTTGTGCTTGCCGTTGTAAGGCGCGGAGACGTGTTTGACGAGTTTTTCCTCGTCAAAGGCGTCGTCGGGTATAGAGGAAAGGGCAGCCTGATAATCCTGGAACGAGGTGCCGAGCTGATTGCTAAATGCGTCCACGTCCTTTGCCCACACCGATGCGAGGGAGGAAATCAGCTTTTCCGAAACAGAATTTTTGTCATAACGGGAAGCCCTTACGAGCGGCATCACCTGCGAGTTGAACGCCTGAGCGATGGAGTCGTCGAGCTGTTTGTAAGTATCGAGGATGGCGACGCAGCAATTGCCAAACAATCCCTGCTTGCCCTTGTAGCCGTCGTCAACGAGCAATGCGTACTCGTGCACAGCCTGTTTGTAAAGGTGGATGAGCTGCATCCTGAGCTTCAGCGAATCGCTGATAAGCGGCGAGGGTTCGTAATCGCCGCCGTTGGACGACAATATGCCAGCCACCACGCCGTCAAATTCGGTCTCAAAGGAGAGATCCTGCACCTGAGTGTAAGTCTCAGCCATATTGTCCAACAGCAACTCCGTAGTAGTGGCTATACGGGTCTCAAGACTGCTACTGGAGAGCGACAGGCTCTCGCTAAGCCTACCGCCACACGCCTGCACCACCACCACGAGCAATGCCGCAGACACTATTTTTATGTAATCAAAAACTCTTTTCATAGTAACAAAATTTTTAACCGCGTAAAATTACTAAAAATTTTTTAAACATCGAAAATTTTGTAAAAAAAATGTTTATTTTTTTTTACTCAAACTTTACTTGACTATTTTCATAATCTCCTTTGCTATCAAGTCAGCGGAATCTTTCACCGCGAGCTTGGCAATATTGTCGGAGAAAGCCTTCTTTTTGGCATCATCCGAGAGCAGTGCCGACACTTCGTCAAAAAACTTTGCCTCAGCCTGCGCATCGGGCAGCAGCACGGCGGCGTCCTTCTCCACGAGAGCCATCGCATTTTTGGTCTGGTGGTCTTCCGCCACATTGGGCGACGGTATGAAGATGACAGGCTTTGCCGCAAGGCACAGCTCCGACACCGACAACGCGCCCGACCTCGACACCACCACGTCGGCAGCCTTGTACGCCAAATCCATCCTCTTTACAAAAGCCATCGGATGGATGCACGTATAATTTTTGCCATTGAGGGCAGACATTATGTTGTCATAATAATATTTGCCGGTCTGCCAAATCAACTGTATTCCAGCTTTCTCAAATTCGTCGATGTGCGCCATGATGCTCTTATTGATGGTGCCGGCACCAAGACTGCCGCCCACCGAAAGCACCACGGGTTTATCCGCTACAAGTCCAAAATGCTCGAGAGCCTCTTCCCGCGTAGCGGTGATATTGGCGATGTCGGCGCGCACGGGATTGCCCGCAAAAAATATCTTGTCCTTGTCAAAATACTTCTCCATACCGTCGTAAGCCGTGAAAATCCTTGTGGCCTTCTTCGACAATATCTGGTTGGTGACCCCGGCGTGCGAATTTTGCTCCTGCAATACTATCGGCACACCGTGCTTGGCTGCGGCGCGAAGGATGGGTCCACTCGCATATCCGCCCACGCCCACCGCCACATCAGGAGCGAAGTCCTTGATGATGCGGCGCGACTTCACCATGCAAGAGAGCAACTTGAATGGCAAGGAGAGATTCTTGAAAAACTTTTTGCGCTGCAATCCAGCCGCCGGGAGACCAATGATATTGAACCCCGCCGCCGGCACCTTCTCCATCTCTATCTTGTCCTTGGCGCCCACAAACAATATGTCTATCTGCGGATCGATACGGCGCAACGCCTGCGCTATCGCAATGGCGGGGAATACGTGTCCGCCCGTGCCGCCGCCTCCTATCAACACTTTCATTATAGTATTTTTACTTTTTCTTGTACAAAAACAATGTCTTGGTGCATCCCGATGTCACACATCAGCCCACCATAAACGGGTAATCGACAATCTCTTCCATCTCTTCCTCGTCCTGCTCAATCTCCGAGACAGTCTCATTTTGAGTGGAGTACCGCGATATATTGAGTATCACACCGATAGCAATGCCCGTACTCACTATGGACGAGCCACCCATACTCACAAATGGCAATGGCTGACCCGTGACAGGCATAAAACCAATGGCTACATACATATTCACCAGTGTCTGCAGCACGATGTTGGTCAGGAAGCCCATCACCAGCAACGCCGGGAATAGCGTCCCCGCGTGTTTGACTATCTGCACGCACCGGTAAAAGACTACCAGATAGCATATCATAATGCCAATGACGCCCCACACTCCTATCTCATGCGCAATGGTGGAAAACATGAAATCCGAATACGGATGCGGCAGCGAGTTGTTTTGTATGCCGGAGCCAATGCCCGCGCCATTGATGCCTCCAAGACCTATCGCTACAAGCGACTGCTCCGACTGGAAGTCCCTATTGAATCCACCGCCAGTAAAGAACGTCTCAATGCGGGAGGTCCATGTATCGAACCTCGAACTTATGCCAGTGACCTTCACCACAAGCACAAACATTATGAAGCCAACTATCGCCAGTCCTATCAATCCCAATATCCACTTGCGCGGAAAATTGCCGAGGATGAGCATACCAAGACTTGCCACGCCTATAAGCAGCGCGGTGGAAAAATTGGCTGGCAACACCAAACCGCACACCGCCACTATCGAAAAGATACACTTGGTGAAGCACTTCCATCTATTTTCAGGCTCCACCTGTGCAAGGGCAAGCATCTTTGACAGATACACCACAAGGGCTATCTTGGCAAAATCGCTCGTCTGGAACGACAATCCAATCAACGGTATGGTAAACCAACGTTTGGCATCATTCGTTGCATGGCCAGTGATGAGCGTCAAGAATAGCAACGCGACGCACGCCCACAAAAGGCCGTCTGCCCACTTGGCATACTTCTTATATGGGATCCAGCTAAATAAGCACATCATTATGAATCCCATAAAAATATAAGCGATATGCCTCAGCGGATAGTGGAATGTATCGCCACCCTGAAACTTGTAGGCTATCATAGACGTACAGCTGTACACTTCCAAGATGCCCACGCCCGCCAACAAAAACACGAAAAACCAAATGGTCTTGTCGCCCTTGATCATACTCTTGAAACGTTCCATCTTCAATCCTCCATCTTTTTGATTCTATTATTCTTACTTAGCCATCATCTTCTTGACAGCCTCCTTGAACTGCTCGCCCCTGTCCTCGTAGCACGTAAACAAATCGAAACTTGCACACGCGGGAGAGAGCAATACAGTGTCGCCAGCCGAGGCAAGGGAGCGGCAAGTCTCGATGCACTCAGCCATGCTGTGTACATCTACAATCTTCTTGCGACCGTCAAAGGCCTTGTGTATGGGCGTATTGTCAATGCCCATGGCAACAATAGCCTTCACCTTCTTGTCCACGAGTTCGTACAGCTGCGAATAATCGTTGCCCTTGTCAACTCCGCCAAGTATCAGAATCACGCTATCGCCAACAGTGTCGAGAGCGTACCACACGGCATCCACATTAGTGCCTTTGGAATCGTTGACATACTTCACGCCGTCCACTTCGCCGACGGGTTCCACACGGTGTTCGAGCGGCTGGAAATCCCTCACGGCATCACCAATCAACGTAAAATGCACGCCCACAGCCCTTGCTGCAAGCACCGCCGCCATGATATTGCAACGGTTGTGCCTGCCGCGCAGAGGAATCCCGATGAAGGGCAACGCGCTGCACAAATAGCCGTCCAAAATCTCTATATAACCGTCGTCCTCCGGGAAAAACGCGCCCGGATCTTGTCTCTTTTCGAGAGAGAAGGTCTTCACCTGCTGCTCGAAATCCCTCTTTTTGGCCTCGGCTGCAAGTATCGGATCGTCGGCAAAATAGATGTACACATCGTCTTTGCCCTGATTGCGCGTGATTCGCATCTTGGAATCGGTGTAATTCTGCATCTTGAAGTCATAACGGTCGAGATGGTCGGGCGTTATGTTGGTGATGACAGCCACATGAGCGCGGAAGTCGTACATATTGTCGAGCTGGAAACTCGAAAGCTCCAGCACATAATATTTGTAGTCGTGATCGCCAGCCACAAGCATCGCAAGGCTGTTGCCTACGTTGCCGGCCATCGCCACGTCGTATCCAGCTTTTTTCAATATGCTGTATGTCAATTCGGTAGTGGTGGTCTTACCGTTGCTGCCGGTGATGCAGACAAACTGCGCACCAGTGTAACGGGCGGCAAATTCTATCTCCGAGATTACAGGGATATTGGCGGCGACGAGTTTCTTAACAATCGGTGCGTCATTCTTGATGCCAGGCGACTTGATGACCTCATTGGCATTGATGATTTTTGACTCGGTGTGTCCGCCTTGCTCGTATTGGATGCCATTGTCATCCAACATCTTGACATACTGAGGCTTAATCGTGCCAAAATCCGACACGAAAACATCAAAGCCCTTCTTCTGTGCCAATATCGCAGCACCTACGCCGCTCTCTCCTGCTCCCAAAACTACTATCCTGCTCATGACTTGTCTATTATTTTATCCGTTTATTATAACTACCTGATTTTCAATGTTAATACCGACACAACGGCGAGTATCAACGCGATAATCAAAAACCTTGTTACAATCTTCGCCTCTGGAAGACCTTTCTTCTGATAATGATGGTGCAACGGCGCCATGTAAAACAAGTGCAGCCCCTGACCATATTTTTTCAACGTACGCTTGAAATACCACACCTGCAATATCACGCTGAGGTTTTCCATAAGGAAGATGCCGCAGAAAATCGGTATCAGCAATTCTTTCCTCACCAATATCGCCAGCACAGCGATAATACCGCCGATGGTAAGGCTGCCGGTGTCGCCCATGAAAATCTGTGCGGGATATGAATTGTACCACAGGAAACCAAGCGTTGCCCCGATGAAGGCGGACGTGAAAATCACAAGTTCGCCCGTGCCGGGAATATACATTATATTAAGGTATTGCGAGAATACCACATTGCCCGATACGTATGCGAACACAAGCAACGTCGTGGCAGACACAGCCGACGTACCAGCCGCAAGTCCGTCGAGACCGTCGGTGATGTTGGCGCCATTGGAGACTGCCGTGATTATGAATGTTACAATTGCAATATAAATAATGCCCGCAACCCATCCATAATTGTCCATATCGAGAAACCAAACGATTTTGCTGTAATCAAACTCATTGTCTTTCAGGAAAGGTACGGTGGTTTTGAGTGGGTTGGAAATGTCGTCACTCATATATACTGCAACACCGATGACAATGCCAAGGACTATCTGTCCCACCAATTTGGCGCGGCTGCTGAGTCCGTCTTTATTATGCTTAAACACCTTGATATAATCGTCGGCGAAGCCTATCACGCCCAGCCATACCGTGGTGAATATCAACAACATCACATAAATATTGGTGATATCGCACAGCAAAAGCACAGGCACAAGTATTGAGGCTATGATGATAATGCCACCCATCGTGGGCGTACCTGCCTTTTGGTTTTGACCCTCCAAATACAACGACCTCACACTCTCCCCTATCTGACGGCGACGAAGAAATTCTATGAGTTTCTTGCCGAAAATCATAGTAATCAGCAGCGACAATATCACTGCCATCGCCGAACGGAACGATATGTAGCCAAAGAGCCTCGCTCCGGGAAAGTTGAAATCCTCCAAATAATGGAACAAATAGTAAAGCATCTTCTAATTTCCTAAGTCTTAAAAGTTTAGTTATTAACTTGTTGTGCCGCCTGCATCTGCAATATTTCGGTGGCAATCTCCTTGTCGTCAAAGTGGTGCTTGACGCCCATCACATCCTGATAATTCTCGTGACCCTTGCCAGCAATGAGGATGATGTCGCCCTTCTGCGCAATCATACAAGCGGTCTGTATTGCTGTACGTCGGTCGCTAATACGCAGGACATTAGCCATATTCTCCGGCTTGAGTCCAGCCATCATCTCGTCGAGGATGGATTCGGGATTCTCTGTGCGGGGATTGTCGGACGTGAGTATCACCTTGTCGGAATTTTTGGCGGCTATCTGCGCCATCAATGGACGCTTGCTCCTGTCGCGGTCGCCGCCGCAGCCACAGACGGTGATGAGCGTCGAGGGCTGCATATCGCAACGGATTTTGTTGATGGCGTCGATGACATTCTCCAATGCATCTGGCGTGTGCGCATAATCGACAATGGCAGTCTTGCCCGCGAGGTTCACGATGTCAAACCTTCCTGCCACGGGACGCAGACCGCTCAACACCTGAAGAATTTCCTCAGGCTTCTGCCCCAGCAACACAGCCGAGCTATAAACCGCCAACACATTGTAAGCGTTGAACCTGCCCGGCAGCAAAGTCCACATCTCCTTGCCGCAGATATTGAGCGACATACCCTCAAATCCACATTCCAAAATGTTGGCGTTGAAATCGTTGAACCCTGTCAGGCCATACGTTTTGACGGTGGATTTGGTGTTTTGCACCATAACTTTGCCATTTTTGTCATCGGTATTGACGAGCGAATATGCGTCAGAGGGCAAATTGTCAAAAAACAATTTCTTAGCCCTGATGTACTCCTGGAAGGTCTTGTGATAATCCAAGTGGTCGAGGGTGATATTGGAGAATATGCCCAACTTGAATTTCAAGCCCGAAATCCTTTTTTGCACTATCGAGTGCGACGAAACCTCCATAAAGCAATACTCGCAGCCCTTCTCCACCATCTTTGCCATCAGTCGGTTGATGGTGATTGGGTCGGGCGTGGTCTGCTGTGCAGGCTCCTGCTCGTCGTCCACGCAATTGACCACTGTAGAGAGCAATCCCGCCTTGTAGCCAAGTCCACGGAATAGTTTGTACAACAATGTAGCCGTTGTGGTCTTGCCATTGGTACCTGTAACGCCTGCCAATGTAAGCTGTTCGGACGGATAGCCGTAAAAAGCCGAAGCAATTTTGCCGAGCGCGTCAGCGGTGTCATCGACCTTGACGAAAGCCACGCCCCCAGGCAACGGCGTCGGCAACTGCTCGCACACTACGGCGGCAGCCCCTGCCGATACTACGGCGGATATGTAATCGTGTCCGTCGAGCTTCGTACCCCTGACGGCTACGAAGAGAGTTCCTTTGGTCGCCTTCCTCGAATCGGATACTACGTCGGCAATCTCTACATCGAGGTCGCCATGGCTCTCCACAATGGAGATTCTATTGAGTATTTCAGATAGTTTCATTGCCGTAATGTTTTTATTGTTTTAATTGATGGCGAGTTCAATAGTGATTTTGTCGCCACTTTTTATTTTAGTGTAAGGCGGCAACGACTGTTTCTTGACAGTGCCGCGCCCTACCGCCGTCACCTTGAGTTTTAGTTTTCGGAGCAGATACATTGCGTCACGCAGTCCCATACCAACCACATTGGGCACGGTGACTTTTTGTTGTGGCACAGGTTGCAGATTCACAACATCGCCCTCTTTCTCCGTGGAGACAAAATGGTACTGCTGCGACTGCTCCACATTGCCCACCTGGACATTGAAGTCAGAAAACAGCCTGTCCAAAACAGCCTTGTCGCCGCCTTTGGCATCGGGCAGCTGATTTTTGTCGGGATTGGAGGCGAGGTCAAAATCCTTCTTCGTGTGGAGATCCCTGTCATTGGCGCACAAGGCATCCACAATCTCGCCAAACACCGGCGCAGCCACCGCACTACCATACATAAACTGTCCATTTTGGGGTTTGTAAACCACAACAATGCCAGAATATTTTGGCTTGTCGGCGGGGAAGAAACCAGCAAACGATGCGCTGTGTCCCACGCATCTGTCGCCCTCAAATATCTGAGCCGTACCGGTCTTGCCAGCAATCTTGAAATATTTGTTTTTGATTCTATTGGCAGTTCCATTGTCCACAACGCCTACCAACAGCTCGACCACCTTTTTCAATGTAGCCTCGTCGCATATCGACCAATGAAGCGTCACAGGCTCCGTCACCTCGGTGATTACACCGTGCTTTCTCACAGCCTCTTTCAGGTACGGCCTCATCATCTTGCCACCATTGGCAACGGCATTGTACAATGTGAGTATCTGCAACGGCGAAAATTCGGTCTCGTATCCTATCGCCATCTTCTCCAACGCTCCGCCCCACCAGTACTTCGATCCAGCGTCACGCAAAATGGGTGCAATCTCGCCATCGATGTCGATGCCGGTGGTGCTTCCAAGGTTCATTTTGCCAAGCCTCGCAGTAAATTCTTTCTCGTCTTCCGAAGTGGGATACGCCATCCTCGCAAGCGTAGCCAAGCCGACGTTGGACGACAATTCAAATAACGTCCTTATAGGAGTGGGGCCAGTAAAAATATGAGGTTTTTCGTCTTCAATAGCCTTGGTTTCCTTGCCCGGCAATTTATAATATTTACCTGGCATATCTATCTTTTCGTCGATATCCATACCGGTCTTCTCCAATACGGCAATCATCGTGGGTAGCTTAAATGTAGAGCCCGGCGGCACTTTGGAGCCAATGGCATGATTGAACGACTCAATGTATTTGCCGCTTTTTGGGTCGTATTGGAGATTTGCCATTGCGCGAATCTTGCCAGTAGCCACCTCCATCACAATAGCGACGCCCCACTGAGCCCGGCTTGTGTCCAAATATTTCATCAGACTTCTTTCGGCAACATCCTGGATGCCTACGTCGAGAGTTACTATCACGTCGTTTCCATCCTGCGGCATATTGTCATTGTCCACAGTACCCAACGGATACAAGTCACCTCCCGCCACCTTGTACTTGCGGATTTTACCCTTAGTACCGGCGAGGTCGGCATTGAAAGCCTGCTCCATGCCCACCTGTACACCATCATTGACATAGCCGATGCACCTTCTGGCAAGTTCGTTGTGAGGATACTTCCTCGTGCGCTGCTCCTGGATTATTAGTCCGCTCTTGTAGCGTCCGAGCTGGAATATCGGGAACTTGCGCACCTCCTGCATCTGATTAAAAGAAATTTTGCTCTTGAAAACGAAGTACGACTTTTTTTGCTCAAAAGCTTTCCTAAACATCTTGGCATACGCCTGCGCGGAGCTGTCACCAAACAGACGGCTCATACAAAGTGAGAGCGTATCTACATTGTTTTCAAATAAATTGTTGCGTCTGAGAGAATTGACCCTGAAATCCCATATAAGGTCGTATGAAGGCACCGACGTGGCGAGCAGACGTCCGTCTGACGATATGATGTCGCCCCTTACGCCCTCTTCTTCTTCTGTCTTAATGGATGCCGACTTGTCCTCCCACTCCTTCTCGCCCACCATTTTGAGCTGGAAAACGCGAACAAGCACGATTACCATCAATATGAGCACCGCGCCGTACATAAAGCCCGCCTTCTTTACGATTCCGTTTTTTACCTTGTCCACCATAGCCCTTCGTTTGATTAATTACTTTGCATACACTTCATAAACATCGTCGTACAACGTGCCCTGCTGACTATCAGGCTCGTCTTTAATGAGAGAATCGGCGCGTTCAAACTTGTCGATGAAAAACTGCATCGGCGGCACCACGGTCTTTCTTATTTGGAGCTTACGTTTTACCACAAGATTAGACACCGCCGACTCCTTGCTTATTGACATCAGCTTCGAAGCAATGTCGATGGACGACGCCCTAAGATTGTGGACTTCTTTCTGTAGATTAACTTCTTCACGGATGAGGGACTCTGCGTGATTCCTATTAGCAATATGCAAAATCGCCAATATAAACAGTACCAACACGAGGTTGCGATTGTTGGAGACCCAATTGCGAACGAAACTACCGTTCATCACTTTCTTGAAGCTGACATTGTCCTCCTGAGCCTCTTCTGTGTCGGAATTGGCAGTGCTATCGGTGGCGGTCTCCACGCCCAAACCAGCAAATCCTCCATCACCAGACGACGGGAAACCTCCCATAGAATCGTCTGAATATACTGGGTCGCCTATTACCATTCCAAACGGATCCGACGACGCCCCCAAGCCATCGGACGAATGATTGACACCTAAGAACTCCTCCAACGAAGGCATCTCCCCGCTGCCCGACACGCGGTCGTAGTCGGGATTGAGCACCTCGTCGGTCTCGTCCGTCATTGTGTCAACGTCTTCCATATATTCCCTGTCCATCATCTTTTTGAGTATTAAGTGTAAACCAATCAGAATCTAATATATATATTATAATGTATTCCCTTGCTAATCGTAATCATAAATCGTGCGTTCCGCCACCCTGAGTTTTGCGCTGCGCGAGCGCGGGTTTTCTTCAAGTTCCTCGTCCGACGGCGTTATCACCTTGCGGTTGACCGCCGTAAACGGGGCGATGACATTGCCGTATGGGTCTTTGTGTTCG
>JAFXMJ010000300.1 GCA_017530465.1 Bacteroidales bacterium | reverse complement strand
GGACAATCATTACTACTTCATAATAGTAGAAGATTCCAAAGCCAACGAAAAAATGCCACAGGAAGTGCGCGATTTCGTCGATTCATTTGTCATCGAGAGATGACGCTACACCGCTCCCCCGCCGTCGCATAACCTCGACACCTTATATATAACAATAAAACTTCCCATTAAAACTCTTAAACCTCAATCGTTTTAATGGGAAGTTTTTTGTTTTTCGCCGCAATTTACATCGACTTTATGACAAATAAAATAGAAAAAAGTCCGTTTAACTTTGTAAAAATCCTGTATATCACACTGTTACAAATGTAAACTTTCATAGACTAAGACGCGGCTGACAGGGTTCGTAACTCAAACGATGCAGCGGGCAGACACCGTGTTCAATGATGGCGAGACGGTGGTCTTTCGTGGGATAACCCTTGTTTTTTTCCCAATTATAAAGCGGATATTCGGCGGCGGCGTGTACCATCCACTCATCACGGTAAGTCTTTGCCAAAATTGATGCCGCCGCTATCGAGAGAAACTTCGCATCACCCTTCACAACTGTCTGAAACGGCGTTTGATGATAATCTTTCCACTTATTGCCGTCAATGATTATGAACTCCGGCCTTACCGTCAACGCATCAAGCGCACGGTGCATCGCCAAGAGCGACGCCTGCAATATATTTATATTGTCAATCTCCTGATTATCGCACATTCCAATGCCATACGACACGGCATCACGGATGATTTCATCACGCAGTTTTACACGCTGTTTCTCAGATAGTTGCTTTGAGTCATTTATAGCATCATTCCAATAGTCTTTTGGGAATACAACAGCCGCCGCAACCACAGGACCCGCCAAACATCCGCGCCCCGCCTCATCGCAACCCGCCTCCGGGTACAATTCCGTTTGATAAAATGCTTGCATAATTTACTAAATTTTAATCATTAATTACCATAAAAAATCAAAACTTGATACAATTCAAATTTTGTTTACAAAAATCAATTAGTTTACAAAAATAGCAAAATTATCGGTAATTGACGAAAAAAAACACGGAAATTTTTGGATAGAAAAAAGGCACGAAGTGCCGTCCCCAGCCTCTTCGCGCCCATTAATGTTCAATCGTTTTTTAAATCAGCGGAATATTATTCTTTGCGCACTCTGCACGCATCTCCTCCGACCACAGCGACGACTGAATCTCGCCGATGTGAGCCTTGCGCAGGAAAAACATACAGAGTCTCGATTGTCCGATGCCGCCGCCGATAGACTCCGGCAACGTACCGTCCAACAATCTCTTGTGGAAATAGAGTTGCTTGCGCTCCTCCTTGTTTTCGATAAGCAACTGTTTTTCAAGGGCTTTCTTATCGACCCTCACGCCCATCGACGAAATCTCAAACGAGCGACCGAGGATGTTGTTCCAGAGGATGATGTCGCCATTGAGACCGCTGAAACCCTCGGTGTTAGGCGTTGACCAGTCGTCATAGTCGGGGGCGCGGCCGTCGTGCTTTTTGCCGTCGGAGAGTTTGCCGCCAATGCCCATAATGAACACTGCGCCATACTCCTTAGCGGCGGCGTCCTCGCGCTCCTTGCTTGTGAGAGTGGGATATTTTTTGCACAAATCCTCCGCGCTGATGAACTTAATCTCCTGCGGCAACTGCGGAACCAATTGCGGATATGCCTCATACACAATATATTCGGTCTTCAGCAAAACCGAATAGATGCGCCTTACAATATCTTTGAGGAAATCGATGTTGCGGTCAGAAGGATTGATGCTGCGCTCCCAGTCCCATTGATCGACGTAGAGCGAATGGAGATTGTCGAGTTCCTCGTCGGGGCGGATGGCGTTCATATCGGTGTAGATGCCATAACCCGCCGGAATCTTGTAGTCGGCGAGAGTGAGACGCTTCCATTTTGCCAACGAATGAACGACCTCAGCCTGTTGGTCGCCAAAATCCTTTATCGGGAACGATACGGGACGCTCCACGCCATTGAGGTCGTCGTTGATTCCCCTACCCTTCAAGACGAAAAGCGGGGCTGTAACGCGGCGGAGTTTCAATTCCGCGCTGAGGCAGGACTCAAAAAAGTCCTTGATTTTCTTGATTGCCAACTCCGTCTGTTGCAAGTCGAGCAACGGCTTGTAGCCGGCAGGTATCAGTAATTGAGCCATTTTAAAGAAGTTTATCGTTAATTTCTGAACTCAAAATTACCCAAAATCGCCGTACCTGAAAAAAAAAATTTATACATACAAAAAAAATTAGCAAAATACGTATCAATATTTCAAAAAAAATTTGCACCTTTGTAAATGAAAAATTGTACAAAAATGAAGATAGCGGAAATACTCAAAAACACCACCAAGACCCTGTTCTCGTTTGAGATAGTGCCTCCCCTCAAAGGGCAGAGCATCGAAAAGTTGTATGAGAAACTTGACCTGCTCGCCGAGTTCAATCCGGCGAACATCAACATCACCTACCATCAGGACGAGACGGTCTATACACCCACGGACGGCGGCAAATTCGACAAGAAGATAGTCCGCAAGCGTCCCGGCACCGTTGCGCTCGCGGCGGCGATACACAACCGCTATCCCAACATCCTCACCGTGCCTCACATAATATGCGGAGGAATGTCGAAACAGGACATCGAAAATATCCTCATCGACCTCAACTTCCTCGGCATCAACAATATACTCGCCCTGCGCGGCGATGCGGCGGTAGGTCAAAAATACTTTGTACCCGAACCCGACGGACACGCGCACACCGACGGACTTGTGGAACAGATAATGAACTTAAACAAAGGCATTTACCTCGACCGCAACCTCAAAAACACCGACTGCACCGACTTTTCGGTTGGCGTGGCGGGCTACCCCGAAAAACACGCCGAAGCGCCAAACGCCGAGATTGACATGCAAAACCTCAAACGCAAGGTCGATGCCGGCGCGGAGTACATTGTGACGCAGATGTTTTTTGACAATGAAAAATTTTTTGCGTGGGAAAAGAAATGTCGCGAGGCGGGCATCAACGTGCCAATTGTCCCGGCGATAAAGCCCATCGGCAAAATGCGTGACATTCAGACGATACCGCAGGTTTTCAGCATCGACCTGCCCACAGAACTCGTCCAGGAATGTTACAAAGCAAAAGACGACAGCCAAATCTACCAAATTGGAATTGAATGGACCATAAAACAAGCCCGCGAACTTATGGCTCACGGCGTGCCTATCGTCCATTTCTTCTCCGTTGGAAAGACCGACAACATTCGAGAAATTGCAAAAGCAATCTACTGATTGAAAAAACGGTACATTGTTTGATTGTAAAAAAATAATACAAAAATACAAGCGAAAAAACAAGAGAAAATGAGACAACTGATATATAATTTGAGCATAAGGGGCAAGATACTACTCGGTTTCTTTTTAGTAACCGCCATATTCTTCGTGCTCGGAATTTTCCAATACAATTCGCTCGAAAAAGTCAATCAGACCAACGAGTTGATAACTTTTGCAAAGGATATGAACTCCACCGCCGCGCAGATCAAATACTTGATAGCCAAGGATATGAATGTGCTGCGCAACTTTACGTTTGCCAAAAACGAAAAGGAATTGAAAGTGTTGCACAAGGAGCACGCCGACCTGTACGACAAGTTGAGCGTGATATTCGCCAATACCAACAACATCACAGCCAATAAAAACGTCGATGCTCTGCTCAGGCATAATTTCAGGGACACTATTCAATCGCTCAACCGTCTTTACAACAACGAATTTTGCGTGTCGTTCAACGAGATTTACCTCGGACAGAAGATGATACTCAATCCGTCGGAAATCAAAAACGTAATCAGACAAAAAGAAATAGAAGCAGGCACCGAAACCATCCCGGGCGACACCTTGAGGCCAGCCGTCAATGGCAACGACGCCAATATCGAAGAAAAATCCAAAGACTACGTTACCGAACTCAAAAACGAACAAAAGAAGCATTACCAACTTATCACCAAATTTAATGGCGAGATAGATAAAATGCTGACAATCGTGGAATTAAAGTCCAATGGTTTAATCAATAAATCAATGGAAGAATCAAGCACGATTGGCAGCTCCAACATCAACACGATGATAATATTTATGCTCATTGGCATCGTAGTATCCATCGTACTTGCAATGTACATATCGAGCCTGATAGTGAAGCCGTTGGAAAAACTTATGAAATACGCCAAACGACTTTCTGAAGGCGAGCTTCCTGAGTTTGAGGACGAGGTTTACAACGACGAGGTAGGACAGACCGCCGCATCCATAGAGCAATTGACCACAGGCCTCCAAAAGACATCAGACTTCGCACACGCCATCGGACAGGGCGACTTCTCCAGCAATTACCAACCGCTCTCCGACAAGGACGTGCTCGGCAACTCGCTCTTGAACATGCGTAAATCACTCCAAAACGCCAACCGCGAGGAAAAGAAACGCCAGTCGGAAGATATTCAGCGAAACTGGACTACGGAAGGTCAGGCACTCTTTGCAGAAATCCTCCGCCACCACCCCGAAAACGTCACAGAACTCGCCGACGACATCATGGTGAACCTTGTGAAGTACATCAAGGCTAACCAGGGCGGCATCTTCTTCTATCAAGACCAAGACCCCAACGACGTGTACTTGGAGTTGCTTTCGGCATACGCCTACAACCGCAAGAAGTTCATAAAGAAGAAGATACACTTAGGCGAAGGTCTCGTTGGCTCCTGCGCCCAAGAAAAATACACAATATATCTTACTGACATTCCCGACGACTACATCGAGATAGAATCGGGCATAGGCTCGGCAAACCCGAAATCGCTGTTGATTGTGCCGTTGAAGATAGAAAACGACATCCTCGGCGTCATCGAGCTTGCGTCGTTCAACGAGATGAAGCCATTCGAGATAGAACTCGTGGAGAAAATCGCCGAATCCATCGCGGCAACATTGCAGACCACACGTATCAACACACGTACCGCCGAACTCCTCGAACAGTCTAAGAATCAGACACAAGCGATGAAAGACCAGGAGGAGATGATGAAACAGACCATCGAAGAGATGCAGGCTACGCAGGAAGACTCAATGAAGCGCGAGGACGACTTCCTCCGCGAACTCAAGGAGATGGAGGCAATCAACCGCACCCTCGAACAGCAGGCTTCGCTCCAAGACAACGAAATCGAAAACCTCAAAAAGAAATACAACACTTCCAACAAACTCGTAGGCGAGCGCGAAAACTACGAAAAAGCTCTCTACAACATCATCTCGGCTGCAATCATTACTACAAATGAAGACGGTATCATACAGTATGTCAACGAGTTGTTCGTCGACCTACTTGGTTACAAGTCGGCGGAAGTAATTGGACGAAGCGTCTATACAATTCTCGGTTTTGAAACCAAAGAAACCGAAATGGCGAAGGCTCTGCAAGCTGAATACGGCAGCATTGTCAACACAAAAGGCAGAGACATCACAGTGAAACACAAAAACGGCAACGGCATTGGTTTTTGGCTCACTGTTACCGCCAATATCTTCGACGAAAAAGTAACGTACACCATCGTGCTGAGCGACCTCACAATGCTCAACAACGAGCGCAACAAGGCAAAAGGATTCGAAGAAGAAATGCTCGTTTCGAGATTTGAACTCGAAGTCAAGACAGAAATGCTTGAAAATCTGCTCGTTAAAAACAAAATCGAGCTGCCGAGCATCGACCAAGAATACGCAATCGTGGATTACGCTCAAAACAAGATTGGGCTCAATATCATCGATTCCCAGACCAAGAAGTGGACAGAACACATCAACAAGTTCTACGCCGACTTCAAGAGAAAGGCAGCACCGAAATCGATTCTTCAGTCTCTCGACGAGCTTATCGACTACACCGGATACCACTTCGGTTTTGAAGACAAGTACCTCAAGGACTTCAATTACTCGAAGTACGACGAATTCAAGCAAAACCACGACACATTCATGTCCACATTGCAAACCCACCGCGCAGAATACGCCGAGGGCGAAAATATTGCAATTATCAAGGCAATTATCTTCATAAAATCGTGGATGAGCAACTATAAGGATACAATAGACGCTGAGTTCATCAGCCTGTTCAAGTCACACGGCTTGTCGTAAGCACAGCCAAAAAACAGAAATATTATGAAAAAAACATTGCTCATCTTACTCTTGACAATCTTCACAATCACCGTCGGCAACGCGCAAGACGATGATTTTGAGGTGCTTGGCTTTGGCGAAAACCAAGAAGAAAAAGACAAAATGACCGACTTCCTCGGTTTTATGCTCCTGCCGGGCAGCAGCAGCCTTGTAAGGTATTACGAAGTGCATTTCAATTACAACGGCACCATCAAATACACTCAGCTCACGATGGACAGCTTCATGAACCGTTGTGCGGGCAGGGAGCGCAGCATGGCAAACCCAACCAGGGCCAATTTCTTTGAGACCTACGGCATCAAAGACCCCAACATCGTTGGTCAATTGTGGAAACTCCGCTACATGGAATATCCGTACAAAAGGATGGACAACGACACTCTCGGCTGGTCAAACAACGTAGAATACCCCGAAATGCCAAGCCAGGAGCAGCTTGCAATGCTCAAACAATACGGCATCACCCGCGTTCAGGACCTCTGCTACGGTCACAATATGTTCATGCTGCTCAAAGACATGAGCAACAACCAATGGATAGCGCGTTACAAAGGCTCTGCGGCGTCCACAGCCATTCAGCCGGGCATCATCAACAATGAAGGTGAAACATTCATAGATGCCGAGTAACAAAATATTCAACAAATCTTTTGAGCAGGCCATCAACAGTTTCTTGATGGTCAAAATATTGTTGGCGACAATAATCGGCATTTTAATAGAGAGAATCGCTAATTTCGGAATAATATTTTCAATAATTGGAATGTCATTGGCGGCAGGGCTGATGGCATTTCTTTATGTAAATAGGAAGAAGAGAATCAGCCATCGTTACTATTTTCTCAATGGATTGTCGCTATACTCAATGTGGATATTCTTTGGTACGTTTATCACTGAATATCAACGTGTTGACGCACCTGACCTGAGCGATTTTGGCGACGGAGTGAAAATTGGCGTAGTGATAGAACCGACCGAGGAAAAGCCCAAAACATTCAAATCGAGGATTAGGATAATTGACAGTACCACTGCAAGCAACAACGTCGAAATCTTGGCGTATTTTGAAAAGGACAGTACTACCCCACCCCCGCAGTTTGGCGATTTGATAGGATTCTACTCCGATGTCAGGTTCATAGAGAGTAATGGCAATCCGTTAGAGTTTGATTATCAACAATATATGTCGCGGCAAGGCGTTTATTGTCAGACATACATCAAGCGACAAGAATACGAAATCCTCCAGCCCGCCTATCAAAAGGGCATCAAATATTACGGCGCGAAGATAAGGCAATCGCTGATAGATATTTATAAAGAATCGGGTATTTCTGGACAGCAATTAGCTGTACTTGAAGCACTTACACTTGGATACAAAGCTGATCTCGAACCCGAAACCATCACTTCGTTTCAGACAAGCGGCGCGATGCACATACTCGCAGTCTCGGGACTGCACACCGGCATTATAATGCTGATTACAGACTTATTACTGATGTTTCTCGACTATTCGCGCAAGACACGCCTCATCAAATGTGCACTTATAATCCTGACACTCTGGACTTTCGCAGCAATAACCGGATTTAGCGCAAGCGTCTGCCGGTCGGCATTGATGTTCAGTATGATAACGATTTCGCAGATACTCAATAGAAGCTCATCAACATACAACACATTGGCGACATCAGCGTTTACATTGTTGATATTCAATCCATTACTTATATTCAATGTCGGATTTGGACTGAGCTATTTGGCGGTATTGGCTATCATATCAATAATGCCATTCGTCAAAAATACCCTTCCAAAATTTGATCCCGTGCACGACACGAAAATAATAAGGGTCAGGAAATGGTTGATGCGGTATTTCTTGGGCATTGTATATGTCTCCATCGCAGCGCAATTAGGTACAAGCGTACTGAGCATCAGGACGTTCCACCTATTCCCGACGTATTTCTTAATCACCAACATACTCGTAATCCCCCTATCCTACTTCATAATGGTGACATCAATCCTGCTTTTGGCGGTCAGCTGGTGCGCGCCGCTGATGTGGTTGACAACTGAAGTCCTGAAATTTTTCCTCGGACTCTTGACCGACTCGGTAAGTTGGATAGAAAGTCTGCCGATGGCGAGCATCGACAATATTTTCATTACAAATACGTCTTCGCTGCTTATATATGCGGCATTGGCGATGTTGGTGGTATTTGGACATTACAAAAGACCAATTCATCTGAAACTTGCACTCGCCACATTGTGCCTTTTTGCTGCAAGTATCGCTTTATTTGATAACGCTAAAAATATTAACAGTCAAATAATTATCTATAACAAAACAAAATCTCAACTCTACTCAATCAAGAACGGTGAGAAGATGTCAATTATAACCGACAATTCAAAACTCGACGAGAAATCATTATCCCCTGTCACTATAAACGTAGCTCTCGCACACGCAAATCTCGTTGAGATATTGGATTCCGACACTTTGACGTCAATTAAGGACTTATTTTGGCAAATTGACAACAAAACCTTTTACAATGTAAAGTCCCATCAACAAATCGAAATAATGGACAGCGAAAGACTGACGGTCGATTATCTCATCGTCAGCGAAAACACAATAATCAACGCAAACGATGTGTCAGAAAAATTTGGATGCAAAAACGTAATTTTTGATTCGTCAAATACTAAAAAGTTCGTAACTGCAAGAACTAACGAGTATGAGAAAGAAGGCATCAACTGTTTTGACGTAGCAAAGGAAGGCGCATTCGTATTCGGCGACGGTGCAAAAACAATTTGGTGGTACTGAATTGAGAAAAGATTTAGTGAGGAAAGATTTGTTGAGGAAAGATTTGTTGAGGAGAGAGGAAAATCAAAAATCAACAAGTCAACAAATCAACAAATCAACAATTGCAATAAAAATCTATTCCGAGAAGAGTAATATCGTCAAACAATTTTGTATTAGAACGCTTAATATCAAGCGATTTGATGATTGATGCGATGGTAGTTTTGATGTCAGTATCTTCGGCGACGCAATTTTTGACCACCTTCTGACCAAAATCGGGGTCATCGTCACTTTCGAGTTCCACGACACCATCGGTGAAACAAAGAAGTTTGTGATCGTTTTCAAAAGTGATGCAGCCTTCTTCGAGGGCTATTATCTCATCCAGCATGCCAATGCCAACGCAACCAGTATTGAGATAATTCACTTCACGAGTAGCGCAATTGTAAAGCAAAGGAGCATTATGTCCAGCATTGACATATCGTAAAGTATTGGTTTTGAAGTCGTAACGACCGATGAACAAGGTGATGAAACGATCGCCATTAGAATTTTTTACCACAATGCGGTTCAATCGCCTTACCAAGGTCTTCAAATCCATATCGGGAACAAACAAGGCTTTGAGGCTCGCCTGGAAATTGCTCATCAATATCGCCGCCGACATACCTTTGCCCGAAACATCAGCAATACAGAAAAACATCTCGTCTTTGCTGAGGTAGTCGAAGTCG
>JAFXMJ010000299.1 GCA_017530465.1 Bacteroidales bacterium | reverse complement strand
GACCTGTTGGCAAATCCCGAAATCAGCGAGGCGTTGCAGATTGTGGAGGAGTCGGCATATACAGATGCGGAAATGGCTGCATATCAAAAATATTGGCTTGATATTATAACCGAAAGGTCATCGATTTTGGGCGCGGAAAAGCGCGGCGAAAATCGCGGCATCGAAAAAGGTCGCGCAGAAGGTCGTGCAGAAGGTCGCGCAGAAGAAAAACTCGCCATTGCCCGCAACCTCAAAGAATTGAACACAATGACACCTGCCCTCATCGCCAAGGCAACAGGCTTGTCCATCGACGAAATCAACAACCTCTAACCGCCTTTCCCCCACGGAAATTACCAAAAATTTATTCATCAATTACCGTCAATTTTTTCTTTTTCAAGAGAGATAATTGGCGGTAATTTTTTTATATAATCCCCCGCAAACATCCCTTCCTTCATTGAAAAAAAATAAAAAAAATCTTCATTCAACATTAAACCAACATTAAAACAGGTTGTCAAATATAAATGAAGACACTACTATTTCTAACCTTAAATTTTAATATAAGTTAAGTATGAGAAGCAATTTGAAAGTTTCGATTGTAATCGCGATGCTTGTAGGTCAAGCATTTACACTTTCGGCGCAGAACAGGAACGCACAGCCTCAACAGCAAGTGCCGCCCTCGCCGAGCATCGACAACTATTTTGTACCGGCGTCCTCTACGCCAGCCAAACCCAACGAAGACGGCTTCATCGGACGTTGGCTGTTGCTCGACCCCATCGGACGTCCAAACCGTGGCAACACAGTGTTTGTGGACAGTTACATCCGCGAGCAACTCACCAAGGAGTACTACCCCAACCAATTCAAGACAATCCCCAAAAACGGCGAGAAAGTGAAGGCGACAGTCCTCAAAGAGCCGGAGGTAAAATTTGACGGTCAGCGTCCGCCGATGGGATTCAAATTCCCCGACCCCGTGCCCGCAAAGGAGACCCTCGTATGGCACGCCTACGATAGCAAACTCTTCAATGTGAAACTCTACCGTTTTGCAACCGGCAACAACAAGACCCGCTACGGCATTATCTTCCACGCAGTTACGGTCATCAATTGTGAACAAGACATCCCCAACGTGCGCCTTGCAGTGGGCTCCAACTCGGCCTCGATGTGGTGGCTCAACGACGAGGAAGCGGTAATCCTTTCGGGCGACCGTCGTATGGTGATGGACGATTGCGTATCTAAGCGCATCACCCTCAAAAAAGGCAAAAACATCCTTCGCGGCGCAGTAATCAACGGCCCCGGTATGAGCGACTTCTGCGTCAGGTTCATCGACGAAAACGGTCAACCCGTCAAGAACATCACCGTAACCTGCAACTAATTTTTACGTGTGTCCTTTGGACAGAAATCTTTCAAATAAATACAAATTTTACAAATACTAATTGTCTGAATGATAGAGATTTGTAAGATTTTTAAAAGATTTGTAGGATTTCTCGCGAAGCGACATCCAAATACAATATTAATAATAAAATTTTCAGAAAACAATGAAAACAAGACATATACTTGCAGGCGCATTGTGCGTGGCGTCGGCGGCATTTGTACAAAATTCCAACGCACAGATTGGCACACCGTTCATCCACGACCCGTCCACCATTATGGAGTGCGACGGCAAATATTACACCTTCGGCACGGGCGGCGGCGGTCTTATTTCTGAGGACGGATGGACTTGGAATGGCGGCGCGGAACGTCCCGGCGGCGGCGCGGCTCCCGACGCAATCAAGATTGGCGACCGTTATCTCGTGGCATACAGCACCACAGGCGGCGGTCTCGGCGGCGGACACGCGGGCAAGGTGGTAACGATGTGGAACAAGACCCTCGACCCAAAATCTCCCGACTTCAAATTCACCGAACCTATCGAAGTGGCGGGTTCTGAATATGACGAGGATTGCGACGCCATAGATGCAGGCCTCCTCCTCGACCCGACTGACGGTCGCCTGTGGCTCACATACGGTACTTATTTTGGCTTCATTCGCCTTGTGGAACTAGACCCCAAGACCGGCAAGCGCGTGGAAGGCAACAAGGCAATCGACGTTGCAATCGACTGCGAGGCTACCGACCTCATCTACCGCAACGGTTGGTACTATCTCCTTGGTACTCACGGCACTTGCTGCGACGGTGCTAACTCCACTTACAACATCGTCTGCGGTCGCTCGCGCAAGGTTACAGGCCCGTATGTTGACAATGTTGGTCGTGATATGATTCACGGCGGCGGCAAGATGGTGGTCGATGCGGAAGACCGTCGTTTTGGCGCGGGACACTTCGGACGTGAAATCATCACCGACGGCATCGAAAAAATGTCGTTCCACTTTGAAGCCGACCTCGATATGAGCGGTTACAGCACATTGGCAATACGTCCGATTGTTTGGAAAAACGATTGGCCCACCGTCGGCGAAAACATCGAGGACGGCGTTTATGAAATTTCGTCCGAGCGTCGCGGCTACGCACTCGAACTCAGCGTCGATTTCACACGCGCAGAAGGCGGTATGCGTTGGTTTAACCGCAATCAGGAACGCCCCATCGAAAAGGTTAAGAATCAGGCGTTTGCAGATGTTGAAAAGACATTTCCTTCGGGCGTTAATCCCGTCAGGATGAACGAATGGATGAACCGTCCGCATCAGCGTTGGCAGGTGGTGGCAGTACCCGAAAAGGGCGGCTACCTCGGCGGTCCTTACTTCAAGATTGTCGTAGAAGGCACCAACCGCGCCCTCGCAGCAACAGCCGAGGCAGAGGTGGTAACAGTGCCCGAATACACCGGCGCAGACGAGCAACTTTGGCGCATCGACCAATGCATCGACGGCACTTACCGCATAATGCCCAAGAGCGTCCCGGGTCACAACGGCGAAAATTTGGTGCTCTACTCCATCGGCGACAGCACCCCGACCCTCGCCAAGTTCGACTTCAACAACGACAATTCAAAATGGAATTTCAGAAAAAAATAGTGTGTTGAATCATAGTAAGTTGATAATTAAAGGGAACGGAGAATTATTTTTCCGTTCCCTTTTTTTGTATTTTCTTTAAACAGCGAATTAAATATTTTAAACAATTACAAAACTTCGGCGAAATAATGTTTCCTCAGCGGCATCGTAACAGCCTCGCCGGTGAGTTTCACGTTTGCGGACTGACGGATGTCGGCGGAGGAAGCACCGATTTTGATGGTGAATTTGCCCGGTGCGATGTTCCATTGATTGTTGGCAAAATAACCCAACTGCGACGGCGCAACGGCAAATTTAACGGTCTTCTTTTCACCCGGATTGAGCGACACGCGGGCAAATCCCTGCAACTGTATCGGTCTGATATTCTGATTGTTGTCTGTGGGCGATACGTACAACTGCACAATTTCGTCGGCAGCAAATTTGCCTGTATTTTCCACGTCAACGCTTACATTGAACCTTTCTGCATCGGTCGGCACTTGCGAATCGACATTGAGGTCAGAATATTTGAAAGTCGTGTAAGACATTCCATAGCCAAACGGATAGGCGATGCGCTTGTCGGGTTCATTATTGTAATTATAACAAATAGGCTCGTGCAACTCCTCGGCGGGGTACGAAACGGAGAGTTTTCCTGAAGGGCTGATGTTTCCAAAAATGATGTCAGCCAATGCGTTGCCGCCTTCCTCGCCCGGATACCACGCCTGAATGACGGCGGCACATTTTTCGGCGAGACCGCTGATTACCTGCGCCCTGCCGCCAAAGATGACAAGCACGACGGGCTTGCCGGTTGCAATGAGTTTTTGCACAAATTCTTCCTGACGTCCGGGCAGACGGAGGTGTTTGCGGTCGCGGTTTTCGCCGCAGAGAATGGCGTTTTCGCCGACGGCGGCAATTATCACGTCGCTCTGTTTTGCCATTGCGAGCGCAGCCTTTTCGTCAGAGGGCTCGCCGCTGTCAATCTTGCGGTTTTGGATTTCTTTCAGGTAAGCAACACGCGGGTCGCCGCTTTGGTCAACAACTGTCTCCACGTCCTCAGTCCAATCGCAACCACGCTGATAATCAAGCGAAAATCCGCGCGGCAACTTGTTGGAAAGTCCTTCCTTCAATCCGACAATTTTGGGATGGAGACCGTCCTCAATCGTTCCTTTCCAAAAGAACCTCATCGACTGATAGGTGTAGTCGCCAAGCATCGCCCACATCGAATTGGCGTTAGGACCTGTGAGGGCGATTTTGGTTTTCTTGGTTTTGAGCGGAAGAACGCCATTGTTTTTGAGCATCACAACCGACTGAGTTGCAAGTTGATAGGCAGTGTTGCGCTCCACGGGAGTGTCGTATTGGATGTGTCCTTCGTCGTAGAGTTTCACATTGTCGCCAAGCGTGCCAACCATATATTTGAATTTCAGGACGCGCTTTACAGCCGCCTCAAAAGTCTGTTCCGTTACGAGGCCTTTCTCGATTGCTTCGGGAATGAGTTTGTAATTGTCGCCATT
>JAFXMJ010000298.1 GCA_017530465.1 Bacteroidales bacterium | reverse complement strand
TTGGGAGAAACGTTGGGTTGAGGTCCTGCCGGAGTTTGCTCGGCGACGACCGTGATTTCTTCCGCAGGGGTCGGATTTTCAGTGACTTGCGGTTCGGGATTAAGAATTTTAGCCTTTTCCTTGGCTAAATCGTCTTCGTTAAGAATGCCCTCCTCGTAGAGTTTTTGCAAATCTATGAGGCGGTTGATTTGCTCGTTTGTCATAATTTATGAATTTAAAATTTTCTGTTTTTCGGCTTCAAATTCTTCTTGGGTAAGAATCCCCGCATCCAAAAGCGATTTCAGTTTGCGGAGTTGCTCAACTTGGTTGTTAGACTGATTCGGCGCGGGCGGCGGAGTAGGAACGCCGATTGCTCTGTTTTGCATCGTCATGGCGTTAGGCTGACTTTGATTTGCGGCAACCCTTGCCGACAAGTTAGCCGTTCCCTGCGCCAACATTGCGGTCTGATTCAACAGATTTCTGTTAGACTGCGCAAGGTTGCATGTGTCCACTTGACTTCCAAGTATAAACAAGTCAATCAACAAGCCAATTACGAGCAATATCCAAGGTATCCATAGAAGAAAACCCGAAACAAGGAGAAGTATATAAACAACCCCCATGCCCACTTTCCCCACATAGAATTTGTGGATTCCTAACCATCCGAGGAAAATCAACAGCACGTATGCTACACCTTTTGATTTCATACTTTTTTGTTTTTTATTGAGTTAAACATCAATTTTTATTCTTGCAAATTTACCACTTCACTGCGCCAAAACTTAGCGCAGTGAAAGTTATTTTTGATTAGGCATAACGTTGTCAGCAAGTTTTGCGGCGAGTTTGCGAATGCCTTGCGGCGGGACTTCCGACTTGTTGCAAATGCCTTGGTACAAATCTTTTTTGCCCAATTTGTCAATGTCCGACATATAGGAATCGAATTTCGCCAATATTTCGTAAGGCGAGGTTTTGCCTAAATAATTGTCGGTAAGGGTTTCGGCAAATTCCGGTTGTATGGGTAAATAATGTTCTTCCATATTGTTCTTTATTATTGGTTGATTTTTAATTCAAGAACAACTTCATAAAATCATAAGGAAAGGGAAATAAAAAAGCGTAGCCTGCTCTATTTCTGTTACATCTTGATTATTGAGAGGTCGTAGGAAACCCAAAACGAGAAGATATAACAAATGCACACCACGCCCAATATATTGAGCCGGTCGCCGTGCTGTCCTCTCTCGTTTTAAGAATTTCCTACGTCCCCAATAATCAGAGAGGCAGCACAACTTCCGAATAATTCTATCATTATTCTCGGCTGCGGGCGTGTCAATACCGCCCATCAGTTTTATCGTTGCAAATATAAAGGATTAGTTTTGAAACTACAAAATATTTCCGCAACTTTTTTCAGAAAAAAATCTCGAAAAATATATTAAGGTTTATACCCCTCAAAAACCGCCAACATAATTCCTGACCCGTATTTCAGATGGTTGTAGTGCGTATGTAGAAAAATGTTAATTCGTTGTGTCCAATCCTCCATTATCTCACCGCTTCGCATATATCTCCTTCACCCCAATGTCTTTCAATAGTGTTGTTGGGGCGAAGTTGATGTAAATGATGCGCTCTTGGTCGTCGCCGACGGTGGCGAGGTCGCCTGTGTTGGATGTTAAAACCCATAATGAACCGCTGCCGGTGTAGGGTATGAAACTGTAATTGCCAAAATGAGTGTGCAAAATATAATGCACCAAATCCGATAATGTGGCGTTGTCGGGCATTGTGATTGTTTGATCGCAGTTGACATAATCATCTGCGGCACAACAACTTTCGCGGTAATACTTGATTACTGTCATAATTACACCTCCACATTTTTAATCACTTCCACCGCCTCACTACCATTATCCACTGCCGAAAGAACGTCAAAAATCTTGTCGCTCCATCCGGCGATGAGATAGACGTCGGGCTGAGCGAGTTTGAGGGGCGACTGTCCGTAGCCGTTGAGGTCAAAAAGATAAAGTTTTGACTGTGGGTACAATGCCTTGTAACGGTTCCAAGAATTGCGGATTTTGGCGTTGCGACCCGTGGAGTCCCACATTTGAAGGTCGGTGAAAAACATCACTTTGTCTATCGCCATCTTTTTGGTAATCAGATAGTCGATGACAGCGTAGCCGTTGGTGCTGAAACCCACTTTGCCTTCGAGACTGCGCATTTGTTCGGTGGACAGGAGGATATTGTCGGAGGGGGTGTTGACTGTCATCCATTTGTCGCCGAAAATGCCCGACACAACGCTGCGGCAACGGGTTTTGAGCAACATTGCGAGCATAAGTCCGACGTCGTAAAGTTGCACTTTGCTTTTGGGACTGATTGGACTGCGCATCGAACCGCTCACGTCGCACGCCAAAAGTACGGTGGTGTCGCTGCCGAAGCCTTCGATGTTGGCGGCGGAATGGCGGACGGCTTGCTCTAACGCCGTCATAATGTATTGAGTGTTAGAATTTTCGATACCGTTGATTTCGCGGTAGGCGACAAGGAATCGGAATGGTAGTTGCTTGGATTTTCGCACTTGGTCGGCGTCTGAAAGACGGTTGGCAACAGTGTCGATGGCGATGCCTGAAACGTTGGTCGTGAGCATATTCCTCAGATTGCGGAGCAACGCCATATAGCCCATTTTGCCGCTGAAAATCAGTTCCTCCCATTTGGCGCGGAAGGCGGATTGTTTTTGGTCTTTGGTTTCAAATCGTTGCTGACCGAGGGCTGATAGTTCGGTCTCCCAAGTGTAGGGGATTTGCAGTTGACGATTTGTAATTTTGTCGAAAATCTCCTGTTGCTGCGCGTCCTTCGCCTTGGGGTGGACGAGGAAAAGCGCGTCGCGGAGTTTCACCACGGAGTCGCGGTCGTATTTCGCAAACTGATATTCGTCAAAACGGTTGAAGGCTTTTTTGAGTCCCTCTTGGATTTGCCGCGAAAGTTTTTTGAGTTTTTTCTCGCCCCTCTGAGGGTTGCAAACTTGGTAACACATAAGGAGTTCCATAATTTCGTCGGCGCGGAGGACGGTCTTGTCGATGGTGCGGGATACGAGATTGTCGCCGCTGTGGATTTTTGCAAGGAGTGCGGTGAGCAACAACGGCACGCTCCTGAGGTTCATTTGCGTGCGGGCATAGACGGCGAGTTTCGCCACAAATTCGGGCGTTACTTTCTTAACCAAATTAAAAATGCGCCACATCCGCTCGTCGTTTTTCTCATAAAACTTGTCGTTGAGCGAGGTCGTTACAACTGCGGTGTAGAGTTCCATTTCGGGTGTCATCGCAAAGGCCTCGCCGCCTTCGTAATTCTGCATCGCATCGCCTTTGAGCATCGAATCAAACTTCATAACAGTTTTATTTTTAATTGGTTAAACAAAAAAAAACGGCGCAACAAGCGCGGAGGCCTTTACTTATAGACGGAGTGTTACCTCCCATCTACCTCTGAAACGAAGAACTCCTCCACTACGGCAGCCGTTATATTGTAAAAACGGCGGTGCGACAGGCGCAGAGAGTTCTCGCGCCACGCTTGGCGCAGTTCTTAGCCTAAACCGAAGTAACCCTCTACTACGGCAACCGCCGAATTTTTTAACGCTGCAAAGTTATGCCAAAGGTACGAAACCTTTTTGCGTAACGCAAATTTTTTTTGAAATAATTGCAAAAAAATTACTCCTTACCCGCCTTGAAATTGAATATCGGTTTGATTACCTTGACTACTTCCGCCGTGGGGCCGATGTTGGCGAGGATTTCGTCCATAGTCTTGTACGCCATTGGTGCCTCGTCGATGGTGTTGCGGTTGATTGAGGTGGAGTAAATGCCTTCCATCGAGGCTTTAAAATCCTCCATATCAAGCATTTCCTTTGCTTGGTTGCGGCTCATAATGCGTCCCGCTCCGTGTGGTGCGCTGCAATTCCAATCCTCGTTGCCCTTGCCGATGCAGATAAGGCTGCCGTCGCGCATATTGATGGGAATCAGAATCTTTTCGCCTTTTTGGGCACTCACAGAGCCTTTGCGGAGTATCATATTTTTGATGTCAATGTAATTGTGGATTGTTGTGAACCGCTCCAAAATGTCGTACTCCTAGATGCCAAAACCTTTGACTATCTTGTACATCATCGCCTTGCGGTTGAGCATCGCAAAATACTGCATTATCTCCATATCGTTGATGTAATCGTCAAACAATGAACCGCTTACATACGCCAAATCGTCGGGGATGTCTGTAATGTGGTTGCGGCGAAGTTGTTCCTGCGCCATTTTTTGATAATAATTGGCGATTTCGAGGCCGGCGTGCCTACTGCCCGAATGGACAACGAGATACAGGTTGCCATCGTCGTCGCGGTCTGCCTCGATGAAATGGTTGCCGCCACCAAGTGTGCCGATGCTGTGTGCTGCGCGACTTTTGTCAATGACGCCGCGTATCTTCCTGAAATCTATTTCCTTGGCGTACTTGTGAGGCTTTTTGCGGATGCTGCGGCCGCTTGGGATTTTTTGACGGATGATTTGGTCCAACTTTGCGGGGTTGAAATTGTCGCTCGGCTCTGTACCTGCCTTAACCACCACAGTCTCCATACCGCAACCGATGTCAACGCCCACG
>JAFXMJ010000297.1 GCA_017530465.1 Bacteroidales bacterium | reverse complement strand
CGCAATCTGCTAGTCGGTGTTTTTGTACCAATAGGTCATCGTAGTTTCGGCGTTGCGATGCTTGCCCGTGTACACCTTGCTGAGAGGTGTTGGGGTCTTCTTCTCCTTCTTCGCTTCCCACCACGTGTAGTACTGACCGTCGATTTTCTGGAGATAACCGGGGTTGCTAATCTCGATGCCGATGGAAAGGCTGTTGTAGCCCGACCTGCCGCCATAGCTCGATGTGCCGGCATGGTACGCCCTGCGGTTGAGATCCACCATCTGGGTTATCGAACCGTCCTCGCTCACCACAAAGTGTGCCGACGTGGTGGCAGATGCCGACTTAAACAGATTGACCGTAGCCGCACCGCTTGCACCGGCGGTATAGTGTATTATTATGGCATCTGGTGTGATGACTTTCTTCTTGTCGTAAGCGTGAGCCTCCACAAAGGGGTTTACCTTGTCGCCACTGCCACCTATGAGCCTGTTGTTTTTGATTTCCATGATATAGTTTTTGGTGTTGTTTTAATCAGCGCAATTTACTGAAAAAATTGATTATACGCAAATTTTTTTTCATATTTTTTTTCAAATCGTGTAAAACGTCTTGAAAATGTTCTTGATATTGAAATGGTCGTAAACACCGCAAAGCTCTCTGATAGAGTGCATTGCGAGTATTGGCGTGCCAACGTCAACACATTTGAAATCTACCTGCGTGGTGGATATACTGCCAAGCGTAGAACCGCCAGCGAGGTCGCTCCTATTGGTAAAACGCTGCACAGGCGAGCCCGCAATCTCCGCCAATTGGGCAAAAATAGCACCGCTCTCGGCGTCGGTGGTGTATTTTTGGTCGGCGTTGTACTTGATTACAGGGCCCTTGTTGATGATGGGATGGTTGGTGGGGCAACTCATCTCAGCATAGTTGGGATGCAAGCCGTGCGCGGGGTCGGCTGAAATCATGAAGGAATTGTATATAGCCCTCATGTATTCCTCCTTGTCGCCATTGAGCTTGTAGATGATGCGTTCGAGTACGTTTTTCAAGAATGGTGACGCCGCGCCCTGACGTGTCCTGCTGCCCACTTCCTCGTTGTCAAAACATACCATCATCTGCGTAGCGTTGATGTTGGGACTTGTGAAAAGGCCTTCCATTCCGGCGTGAATCATCGAGAGATTGTCGAGGCGGGCGCACGATATAAATTCGTTGTTGGCACCTATGAGGCAACCCTTTTCGGTATCGTAGAGCGCGAGGTCAAAATCGAGGATTGCGTCGGGCGAGATGTTGAGCTCCTGGGCGATGATTTCCACAAGGTAGTTTTGGTTTTCGAGGGGCGACTTGATGCAAGCGAGCAGCGGCGTAAGTTCCTTCTGCGGATTGATTGGCACTCCGTCATTGACCTTGCGGTTGAAGTGAATCGCCAAATTGGGAATCTGCAACAACGGACGCTTGATGATGAGCTGACGCACTTCGGGTTTGAAGGGCGACTTGGATTTCAATACCACACGACCGGCGATGCTCAGCGGACGATCAAACCAAGTGTTGAGTATCGCGCCGCCATAGACTTCGGTATTGAGTTTTATGTACGAATTGTTGACTACAATCTCGGGCGACGGCTTCACCTTGATGGTGGGCGCATCGGTGTGGGCGGCAATGACGCGGAAGCCGTCTTTCTCGGGCTGACCCATGCCGACAATGAACGCGGCGAGCGTCGTATCATTTTGGGCAACAAAATATTTGCCCTCCTTCTCTATCTGCCACGGCTCGGCAAGGGGCAACTCCTTGAAACCCTTGCGCAGGAGTACAGCCTTTATGTTCCTGACCACATGGTACTTGCTCGGACTGAACGACACAAAGTCTATCAGGTCGTTGGCAAATTCCTGGGGTTCGTCAAGTTTCTTGTTCATAGTTGGGTATCGATTAGAAAATTTCAGTTTCTATCAATTGCATCCTACAGCTTGAAACCGATGATGATGATATCGTCGGTCTGCTCGGTGTTGCCATCCTTAATCCATTTTTCGATGGTTTCGTTGAGGATTTCGCGCTGCTTGGCGGGCGGCTCGTCGTGTATCTGCATAAACAGGGCACGGAGGTTTTTGATGAGGAACTTGGTATTGTTGGCACCGCCAAACTGATCCTTGTATCCGTCAGAAAACATATAGAACCACGTATTGCCGTCGGGCTGGATGGCCACCTTCTTGTACTGGAAATCGTCGCCATAAAGCTGCTGACCGCCAATACTCTGCTTGTCGGCCTTGTATTCGGTGAGTTCGCCGTTTTGGATGACCACGAGCTGATTCTTTGCGCCCGAATATTCCACGAGGTGAGTCTTCTTGTCGATGGTACAGAGAGCCATGTCCATACCGTCCTGATTGGCGGTGGTGTCCTGCTTGAGAGCCTTGCGGATGCGGCGGTTTTGATTGGTGAGGATTTTTTCGGGCGAAGTGATGCCCTCCACCACAATCTCCGTCAATATCTGCGAACCAATCATACTCATGAACGCGCCCGGCACACCGTGTCCCGTACAATCGGCGGCGGTGATGATGATGCTGTTTTACGTCTCGGCAAACCAGTAATAATCGCCGCTGACGATGTCCTTGGGGCGGAATAGGATGAAATGATCCGGCAATACCGCCTGGATTCTTTCTTCCATCGGGAGCATAGCGGTCTGTATGCGCTGTGCGTATTTGATGGAGTCGGTAATCTCCTTGTTTTTGGCGGTGATTTCCTCGTTTTTCTCCAAGATGAGCTGGCTCTGCTTGCGGATTTCGGCGGTGCGCTCCTCCACGATTTTCTCGAGTTTTTCCTTGTCGTGGATGAGCTTTTTGGTATATGCCTTCACGAACAGCCATATTGCGAGGACAAACAGCAAGGCATAGAATATCTTAGCCCAGATGGTGAGATACCACGGGGGAAGGATTTCAAATGTGATTGTTGCTTCCTGGCTATCTACATTGTAGATGTTGCTCGCAATTACGTGCAGGGTGTATTTGCCCGGACTAAGGTTCGGGTACTCCTTGTAGTTTTCGCTGCGGAAGTCAGACCAGGAGTCGTCGTTGCCTTCGAGGTACGATTTGAACCTGATGCTTTGGGGGTGTTCGTAGTACGCCGCCGAGAACCTTACCCTTATGCTGTGAAGATCGTATGGAAGCTTAATCGTATAGCCGTCGAAAAGTTCGGCATCGCCGCCATATATAAGGGAGTCGTTGTAAATGTTTTCTACCTTGCGGATGAGGGCTTTGTACGGCTGGTTGATGTCTTTTTGGAAGTTTTCGTCATAATGTACAAAACCGTTGACGTCGCCTATGATGTAACATCCACCGCCGATGTAGTTGAATGACACGATGTGGTTCATAAACGGCAAGAAAATCTTGTCGGTGATTTCTGCGGACGTGTCGCTCGTTATCTTGTAACGCTCGAGCAGCCAGTCGTCGCCTTTTTTTGCTCGCTTGCTTGTCACAACGTGCTTTACCCACAAGCTCCCTCGATTATCATTGTACAAGAGGTCAAACTGTTTTTTGCCGCCAAACAGTTGGTTTAGTCTTTCGTTCTCTACGAATTTGGCAGAGTCGGCGTCGTACTTGTAGATGCCGTTCTTTGTGCATATCACGATTTCTTTGCCGATGTTGAAGACGTAATTGTCCACATCGTCAGGAAGTCCGTCTTTTGTTGTGAATTTTTGGTATGTGGCGGTCTGGAAAGTAGAGTCTGGGCTGATGCGGAATACACCCAAAATCCTTTGCGATGCCAAGAATGCCCCGTCGCAATCTTCTGCTATCTGTCGCATTTCGTAGTCGAAACCAGTCAGTGCGTTATTGTATTTGTATCGTCCGTTGTTGCCTTCGAAGACTGATATGCCCCCTCCTGCCGTTCCAAGAATGATGTCAGGGTTGCTGCGTGGCACGATGAAATTGCGTAATTGGACGCTTCTGTCGGCGAACTGCATGACGTTGTTGGTGTCGATGGTAAAAATGCCATTGCGGCAGCAGCCTGTCAATACGCCGCAGATGGTGTCGAGTTTCCAGACAGAGCCGGTTCCGCCATTGTTTTTGAGCTGGGAAAATTTCGGGTTACTGAGTGAGTCGAGATGGATATTGAATACGGCGTCGGAGCCTATGAAGAGCTCGTCGCCAACCTGTATGGATGAGCGCACGGAACTGGTGATGCCAGTTGCGGTATTTGGAAACCACGTGAATGGCGAGAAGAGGTCTATCGTGATGATTTTTGTGCTGGTAGTAACCCATACAAGGTGGGTGTTGTCTTCATATATTGAAAGAGAACCATTGATATTGAGCCACTTGATGGGGTTGAGATCCTTGTCGGTGATTATTATCCCTTGGTTGCCTGAGCCAAAAATATAGTGGTTGTCGTGGGTGCGGTGGATGCACAGAAGATTTTTTATGAAATTGTCAGGGATGCCGGTCTGGACATTTGCCAGGCTGTCGTTTTGGTATATGAATATGCCTTTCTCCTGATTGACAATCAGAAGTCTACCGTCCAGTTCGTCCATAGTGACGATGGATCCTTTGGCGGGGCTGAGTTTTTCGAGGTCGGTCACCTTGCCGTTGCGAAGCAGCTTGATGCCGGAGTCGGGTGAATAAATGTAAACCTTGCCGCCGGTCTTGTACACACCTATCCCTTCGTTTTCAAATGTTGGGGTAATTACGCGGATGTTGTCGTCTTTGAAGATGTATAGCGCAGTCCTCGCCTCGTAAATAATGCCTTCGTTTTCGTCTATTATAATTTTGCGGATGTTGCTAAACCGTGAGTATTGGTCTGGAATTTTGTCAAAAATGCTCTTGAATTCGTATGAGCCTAAATCGTTGCATTCCAAATAGCCGAAGTCGCCCATTGCGCCCACGTATATCTTTCCTGAAACGGTATCCATGGCAAGGGACATTATTGGTATTTCCTTGTCCATCTGTACAGTGTTCCAATAGTTGCCGTCATAAACTATCAAGCCGGTGTTGCTGCCGAAATACATTACGCCGCGCTTGTCCTTCAGGGAGCACCAGACCTGTCCTGTGGTGTTGTAGTCGGCGGATGTGTATTCGGCACAATATGGCTCGCCCACAGTCTTGATTTGGGCGGTGGTCCACATTGGCAGCGTTAATATTATGATTGTCAGTAATGTAACTATTCGTTTCATGCCTTGATTTATGTTTGTTTCAGCTTGTAAAATTACACAAAATATTGCAAATAATGCTCCAAATGTGATTTTTTTTATTTTTTGATGCAAAAAAAGCCCGTAGAAGGGGTTCTACGGGCTTAAGATTGGCAGGCGCGGAGGCCTGCACTCCAGTTAGTTTTTGTAGATGAGCTTGCCGTTGCCGGAGAGGAGGATGTACGCCGGCTTTTCGGATGCGCTGGTGTAGGTCTCGAGGTTGTCGTATGCGCCGGTGATATTGATGGTGCCGGCATTGATACGGAACGCCTTTATCGCCCTAAGTTCGTCTTTGGATTCGCAGACATTGGCATTAATCTGCGTGCCGCTGGTGAATACCGCAGCCACGTCCGACTTGGAGGTGTACGACTGAGTGCCAACATTGAGGCTGGTATAGTTGCAGACGAGGATGTAGCCCGATGCAGACTTCACTACGTCGGCTATCTTGCCTTTGAGCTTGAAGTAAGGGCTGAAGGACGATTGTTTTTGTCCGAGGACAATGGTCTCAAGCACTGCGTCGTCGTCCGACTGCGTGTCGTAATTGCCCTGACTGCCTTTGGCAGCCACTGCCACGGTCTCATTGATGTCGTCGTAGGTCAAGCACGTGGGGAAGAGCGTGGTGGTGAGGTCGGTCTTGGAGAGCTGCTTGCCCTCGTTGTCCATCTTGATGACAGCACTCTTGACATTAGCACCATTTACATTGGCAACCAACAAAAGGAATCCGCCTGTCCTGATTGGAAATATCTGCACAATGCTGTTGAAACCTCCGGGCAAGAAGGCAACGTCCTTTATCCAGGAGAGCTGCTCGTCAGCTTCGCTCTTGGCTATGAATGCAGTGGCGGCATTGTCGCCGGTCTTGCGGTAGCCAGCAATATACCTTGCGCCAGAGCTATTCTTGCAGGTGTATGTGGTAGTGTAATCACCAGCTACAGCATCCGCAAATGTGGTCTGCGTGGGCGCAGCTGTGATGGTCTTGCCGCCGTGTTCAAACGATACGCCCGCCGGTGCAAACTGCTCGACTGTGAAAGTCTTGAAACGCTCGAGGTTTTTGGCGTTGATGCCATCAAGCTCCTTCTCCTGCTCCGACTTGAAGGAAGACTTAAACCTATTTTTGTCGCCGTAGAGCGCGGCAATCGACTGCTCGTGGAGCGTGAGGCTCTTTTCGTTGATGCGCGAATCCATAGTGGCAAGTGCATTGCGGCAGTTGCGATCCATCAGGTAGAGGTCGTAATAATAAGCCCCCTTCTGGTTGTAGTCCGACTTGAAGGCGTCTGGGTTTTCGATATTGTTGGTGGAGCGGAGCGATGCAATCTGGAGATTGGCCTTGGCAGCCTCGTACCTCATCGTAGTAGAGAGAAGCGACTCGTAATCATATTTCTCGGTGAGGTTCACGAGCTTGTTGGAAGGATTGACGGTCTGTATGCTGTCGGTCTCGGCGTTCTTCTGCTGGAGGTCGGCAACACGGGCGCGCAGAGCCTTGATGTCGGAGACGGAATTGTTTTTGATTTCGCTGATATTGCCGTCAAGAATCTTGGTAGCCTCCTTCACCCATCCCTGGTAGTCCCATACGGGGATAGTGGGCTGGATGAAATTGGACGAGGTGAGACCCTCGAGCCTGTAAGTGTCGATGGGCTTGATGTCGAGCTGCTGGTTGTACTGCTTGATTGGGTAGTTGGCAAGCTCATTTTTGAAGATGCCGAAGCATAGCATCACGCTGTCATAATCGCTGGAGAGCTTCTTGAGTTCCTCGCGGAGCTGCGGCGAATTGGTGACGAGGAGGTTTTTGTAATTGCTCTGATGACCCATAATCTGCTTGAAAGTCTCGGTGCAGGTATTGTACTTGTCGATGGCGAGATTGAAGTTTTCGATGATGACAGTGACATGCTCGTCGTATTCCTTCACCTTGTCCATGATTTCATTGAGCATATTCAGCACGGCTTCCTGGGTGACGGTCTTAGCGTCGCCGACTCCGAGGTTTGCATAATACTTGGCGTTTTTCTTGACCTCGGCTTCGTCTGACTGGATTTTGCTGATGGCGAGACCAAGGTAGAGCTTGGTATTGTAGATGAGCTGGCGGACGTAGGTGTAATTGAGGAAAGGATCTTCCTCTTGCAGCCACGCCCACTGGATGATGCCCGTCTGCACGTAAGTATTGGGGAACTCAGGCACAGCCGCCTGATACTCATTGAGCTTCAGGAGGGTGTGTTCGGCAGGCTCATTGCCAATCTTCTCGTAGATGTCCTTGTATTTGAGTTTGCGCTGTCCAAACGATGTGGCGCATATCAGGACTGCCGTAAGCAGTAGGATAATCTTTTTCATATCGTTAGATGTTTTATTTGTTGTCGGTGCTGATTACTTTGAGTTCTACGCGGCGGTTCTTTGCGCGGTTTTCGTCGCTTGTGTTAGGCACGAGGGGCTGAGTCTTGCCGTAACCCTTGGAGATAATCCTGGATTTGGTGATACCCTTTGCGATGAGGTATTCTGCTACGGCTGCCGCCCTCATGTCGGAGAGTTTGAAGTTGTAAGCGTCGGCACCGATGTCGTCGGTGTGCGCGGAAAGCTCTATCCTGATGTCGGCGTTCATCTTGAGGTTGTCCACAAGCATGTCGAGTTCCTCGTAGCTCGAAGGATTGAGGGTGGAGCTGTTGGTCTCGAAGTTGATGTTTTGGATTTCCATCTTGACGCCCTCCGCCATCTTCT